>JAICUO010000795.1 GCA_025935815.1 Streptosporangiaceae bacterium | reverse complement strand
TCCCGGGTGGCCCCCCTGCCCGCCGGCGGCCGGCCGCGGGTCCGGCGGCCCCCCCTGCGCCGAGCGCTGCCCAGGCCCGGGCGCGGGCAGCGGCGGGGGCGGGGGCGGCGTCCAGCTCTGGGTCTCCTCCCAGGACTGGCCAGCGCCCCGTGACTGCTGGGCATCCCACGGCGCGCCCGCCCCTTCGGGCGGCGCGGACTCCCACGGCAGGATGCCCTGCGGCCCGGTCGGGGGCTCCTCGCGGGGGTAGTAGCGGCCGTAGTCCGGACGGTCATCACCGTGATCGCTGGTCACGCGTCCGACCGTACCCGCCGCCGCTGAATGTTCACAAATGTTCGGTGAAAATCGAAGGGGCTGCCCAACGGTCGCGGGGTGGCTGTTAGCCCGGCAGCCACCCCGGGACCGTTGCTGCGCAAGAGCCTAGGCCTCTGTTTGGTCCGCGGGCACGGTCTGCGCCCGCGGGGCGGGCTCGGCGTGGGCGGACTCCCCCAGGTAGGCGGCGACGACGCGCGGGTTGGCGCGGACCTCCTCGGGCGAGCCGTCCGCGATGACCTGGCCGAACTCCAGCACGACGACCCGGTCGCAGATCGACATGACCAGGCCCATGTCGTGCTCGATGAGCAGCATCGTCTGGCCCTGGTCGGCCAGCGTCCGCAGCGCGTCGCCGAGCTCGACGGACTCGGTGGTGTCCAGGCCCGCGGCCGGCTCGTCCAGGCACAGCACGTGCGGCCGGGCGGCCAGGGCGCGGCCGACGCCGACCAGCTTGCGCTGGCCCGCCGACAAGTTGGTCGGCATCGCCTCGGCGGCCCAGTCCATGCCGACCAGGGCCAGGGTGTCCCCGGCGGACGGAATCGGGCCGTTGGCGGCCTTCAGGTGCGCGGTGGCGACCGTGAGGTTCTCCGACACGTCAAGGTCGTCGAACAGCTCGGTGGACTGCCAGGTCCTGGCCAGGCCCCGGCGGGCCCGCTCGTAGGCGGGCAGCCGGGAGATGTCGCCGCCGTTGAGCTCGACGGTCCCGCTGAAGCCGACGAACCCGGTGACCGCGTCGATGAGCGTGGTCTTGCCGGCGCCGTTCGGGCCGATCAGGCCGACCAGCTCGCCCTCGCGCACTTCCAGCGACACCTCGCGCACCGCGTGCACGCCGCCGAAGCTGACCGACAGGCCCGTGAGCTTCAGCACCGCCGGCTGGCCGGTGAGGTCCTTGCGGGCGGGGCGGGGCGCCCGGTCCACGGCGGACTTGGCCTCCGGCGCGGCCGGCTGGACCCGTTTGTGCAATCGCCGGTAGAAGTCGCCGGCCACGCCGCCCGGGTTCTGCAGCAGGGTGAAGATGAGGACGACGCCCCCGAACAGCAGGAACCAGTTGCCGGACAGGCCGAACCAGTCCTGCAGCGCGTACTGGAAGATTCCCTGGGCCGAGATCAGCCCGGCGAACAGCGCGCCGGAGATCAGCGTGATGCCGCCGGCGTAGGCGAACGCGATCAGCGACAGGGCCGTCACCGCGTCGAACCGGTCGCCGCTGACGGAGCTGAAGTTGTAGGCGTACAGCGAGCCGGCGACGCCCGCGACGAACGCCGCGAAGGTGAACGCGTACAGCTTGACGGTGCGCGGGTTGACGGACGCGGCGGCGGCCGCCCGCTCGTTGGAGCGCACGGCGAGCATCTGCTGGCCGAGCTTGCCGCGCCGGATGTAGCCCACGGCCACGCACAGCAGCACGCAGCAGATCAGCACCACCCAGCCGAAGACCGGGCTGGGCTGGTTGCCGTCGATGCCGCGGAACGGGCCGTTCGGGCCGAGGTCGAGGCCGAACCACTTCGGCTCGGGCACCGGCGTGCCGCTCCCGCTGCCGCCCCAGGTGGGATTCTGGAAGCCGAAGTTCTCGATGGCGACCGCGCCGGCCAAGGTGACCACGGCGAGGCTGACGCCGCGCACCCGGACCGCGGAGAACGCGGTGATGACGCCGATGACGACGGCGACCGCGATGCCGACCAGGGCGCCCGCCGGGAACGTGATGCCGAAGCTCGTCGCCATGTGCGACATCGTGAAGGCCGTCGCGCCGGCCAGGCTGAGCTGGACGACCGAGATCTGGCCGACGAAGCCGGTGATGACCACCAGGGACAGCGCCATCACGATGCCGATCAGCGTGTTGATCAGGGCGTTGCGGAAGTCGAAGGGGAAGATCACCAGCATCACCGCGGCCGCCCCGCCGAAGATCGCCGCCGAGCGCCACAGGTGCTGCGGCCGCGGCGCCTCCGGCAGCCGCCGCTCCTGCACCACGCCCCGGCCGGGGATCCGCGCCCCCCGCCAGAACAGCACGCCGATGATGATGAGGAAGGCGAGCAGGTCCGAGACGCCGGGCAGCGGGTTCCCCTGGGAGGTCGGGAACCAGGACAGCGTGGAGGCGTACTGCAGCAGCGAGTACAAGATGCCGATGCCGATCGACGCCCCGCAGGCGATTCCGAAGGAGGTGAAGTTCGCGATCAGCGCGGCGGCCAGGGCCGGGATGATCTGCAGCGGCAGCGTCTCGGGGTCAAGCTGGATGATCGAGGAGGCCAGGATGCCCAGCGCGCCGCACAGCAGGGAGGCGATGAGCATGTTGATCAGCGAGATCGTGGCGGGCGACAAGCCGCCCAGCATCGCGGCCGTCTCGTTCTCCGAGGCCGCCCGGGTGGCCAGGCCGAACTTGGTCCACTTGTAGATCGCCGACAAGGCGGCCGCGGCCACGATGACGATGCCGGTCAGGATGAACCGGTCGAGGGTGATCCCGGCTCCGAGCATGTGGATCAGCGTGGTCGGCAAGATGGTCGCCGCTTGCTGCTGGGTGATGCCGAAGGCCAGCAGCATGGCCGCCTGCGCGACGAGCAGCACGCCCAGCGAGGCGACCAGCTTGGCCAGCGGGGAGGAGTTGCGCAGCGGCCGGTAGACGACGTACTCGGTGATCGCGCCGACCACGAGGACGAACAGCAGGGCGAGCGGCAGCGCGACGAAGATCGGCAGGGAGGCGAGCTTGCCGGAGTTCAGCGACCAGAAGGCGTACCCGCCGATCATCGCGATCGCGCCGGTGGACAAGTTGATGATCCCCGAGCCCCGGTACATCACCACCACGCCGAGCGCGATGCCCGCGATGAGCGCACCGGAGCCGAGCCCGAGCAGGATAAACAGCAGAATGTTTTCCACGGGGGTCTGTTCATTGACTGTGTTCTGTGCCGTGGCAGCGGAGCTGAACCCGCTGCCACGGCACGGCTAAAAGGCTACACGGCTACACTGCAACAACTGCGGGGTGACGCCCCGGGCGGCTGCATC
>JAICUO010000566.1 GCA_025935815.1 Streptosporangiaceae bacterium | reverse complement strand
GGCAAGCTCGGCCGGGAGAACGCGATACGCAACCCGGCGCGCACCGCCGCGACCGCCGCGGCGCTGATGGTCGGCGTCGCCCTGGTCTCAACGATCACGGTCATGGCGTCCTCGATGAAGGCGTCGGCCAGCTCCGTCATCGACTCGACGCTGCGCGCGGACTTCGTCGTCAGCAGCGGGGCGGCAGTCGGCAGCGGCAGCGGGTTCAGCCCCTCCGTTGAACGATCGCTCGCCTCGTTGCCGCAAGTCAGTGGCGTCGCCGGGATCCGCTCTGGGGTGGTGAGGGTCTTCGGGGGCGTGACGCCGGTGGTCGCCACCGACCCGGCCAAGGCCGCGCCGCTGTTCAACATCGGCGCCACCGCCGGTGACCTGGCCGCCATGACGCCGACGGGGATCGCCGTGTCCACGCGGGTCGCGTCCGACCATCACCTGCGCGCCGGCAGCACGGTGGCGGTGACATACCCCACCACCGGGACCAGGTCCTACACCGTGCAGGTCATCTACAGTTCCCGGAACCTCGCCGGCGACTACGTGCTGCCGCTGGCCGCGGCGCAGGCCAACTTCTCGCAGCCGCTCGATCTCGCCGTCTACGTCAAGCTCGCCCCCGGCGTGAGCACCAGCACGGCCCGGCCGGCGATTGACCGCGCCCTAGCGCCGTACCCGAACATCACGCTGCAGGATCAGGCCCAGTACAAGGCGTCCCAGGCGCAGCAGGTGAACCAGCTGCTGAACCTCGTCTACGGCCTGCTCGCCCTCGCCGTCGGCATCGCGCTGATCGGGATCGCCAACACGCTCGTCCTGTCGATCTACGAGCGGACCCGCGAGCTGGGGCTGCTGCGGGCCGTCGGGACGACCCGCGGGCAGCTGCGCGCGATCGTGCGATATGAGGCGCTGGTGACCTCGCTGTTCGGCGCGCTGGAAGGGCTGGCGCTCGGCGTCCTGCTCGGGTGGGCAATCGTGACCGCCCTGCACTCCCAGGGGGTCACCAGCCTGGTCTTCCCCGTCCCGCAACTGCTCATGGTGGCCGGCCTGGCCGGCCTGGCCGGCGTGGCCGCCTCGATCGGCCCGAGCCGGCGAGCGGCCCGGCTCAGCATCCTGCAGGCCGTCACGACGGAATAGGAAGTAAGGAGGGTGCGCCCGCCCGGTGGAGGCTTCGGCCCAGAACGCCAGGTGCGTCATCGCCAGCACCTGACGGGCCGCCGGCCGGCGTTCCAGGTCGTAGGAGTCCAGCAGCGGACCGTTCCCGGGCCGGGCCGCCGCGAACGCGAGCTTCCAACGCTGGTGATCTGAGCGCCGAGGCCCGCCTCGTCCATCATCGCCTGCAGTTCAGCGGCGGGGACCGGCGGGCCGAACTGCCCGGGCGGTACCTGGTCGCTGCTCCCGTCAGGCTCTTGAAGGTCACGCCGCCGCTGGCGGAGGTCCAGGGGCGTGCGCACGCGGCCGCGCGGGCTGCCCCCGAACCGGGTCACCGCGGCCCGGTGTTGCCAGCAGGCAGTGACGGGAGGGGCTCGACTCCGCCTCTCGCGGATTCCGATTGCGCGGTGCGCGAGCCGTCGACGGCTGCGCGGACTCGCTCCTCCGCGTCTTACCCGGGTCCCTCCCGTCACTCAACAGTCAATTGCGTCAACCGCAGCCCCGCAAGGGGCCGAAGGTCCCAACTTCACGGACCGCCCCTGACCTGACTCGGACCCGCCCGGTAAGGGCCGTCCGGGGTGGCTGCCAGGGACTTTCGCCCTTAGCGTGGAGCAAACGGACTGCCTACAGTGAGAAACGATGCCCGGAATTAGCTCCGCCAAGGAGGACGACCATGGCAGTCAAGCCCATCGTGGCCGGCACGGACGGTTCCGAGGAGTCACTGCGCGCGGTGGAGTGGGCCGCCCGGGAGGCCGCGCTGCGCGGCGCCCCGCTGCGGATCGTGGCCGCCGCCGCGACGCTGCCGAGGATGACCTCGCGCGCGGGCTCGGGTGAGTACGACCGGGTGACCGATGTCCTGCTCGCCGACCGGGACCAAGGGCTGGCCGTGGCGGCCGCGCGGGCCGCCGCCGCGGCGCCCGGCGTGCTGATCGACACCGACGACCTCGTCGGGCCGCCCGCCCGGTCCGTCACGGACACCGGATCGGGGGCGCTTATGCTGGTGCTCGGCTCCCGCGGCATCGGCGCGTTCACCGCCTTGCTACTCGGCTCGGTCAGCCGGTACGCCGCCAGCCACGCACCCTGCCCGGTCGTGGTCGTCAGGGACGAGGCCCCCAGCCCGCGCGGGCTAATCGGCGTCGGCATCGACGACCCGGACACCTGCGGCGACGCGCTCGCGTTCGCGTTCGCGGAGGCCAGCCTGCGCAAGGCCGCCTTGCTGGCCGTGCACGCCTGGCACGCGCCGCAGCCGGAGATCTCCCGGGCCGGCCAGGCGTTCACCGCACCCGGCCCGCAGGCCATCTCGGCGGACGCCGCCCCGCAGCTGACCGCCCTGCTCAGCGGCTGGCGGGCCAAGTACCCCGACGTCCTGGTCACCCAGGAGGTGGCGCACGGTCACCCGGGCCGGGTGCTGGTCGGCCTGTCCGCCCGCGCCGACCTGGTGGTGGTCGGCCGGCACGTGGAGCATCCGGGGCTGCCGGGTGCAGGCTCGGTCCGGCACGCCGTGCTGAACCACGCGCATGGCCCGGTGGTCATCGTCCCCTCCAACGAGCCCGCCTAGGGCCGCCGGCCTGGCTCATCGGGCACCCGCAGGTCGGCGAACAGGGTCAGGTGGTCGCCCCGGGCAGCTTGAACATGCTGGGCCATGGCCTGGGCGAGCATGGCGTCCAGCACTGTAACCTTTGCCTTGCCGGTGCGGCTACCCGGGCCGAGCGCGGGTGAAGGGTGAGCGCTGTGCCTCGTGAAACCCTCCGCGGCAGGCCGTCCGGCGGCTGGGCCGCCTGGACACGTCAACCAAGGCCGGCAACGCGGGGGCAGCCGGTGCCTGACGTCACGGTGGCGATCATCGGCTCCGGGTTCGGCGGCATCGGCATGGCCGCGTCGCTCATGCGCGCCGGCCTCACCGACGTGGTGCTGCTGGAACGGGCTAGCGACCTCGGCGGAACCTGGCGAGACAACTCCTATCCCGGGGCCGCCTGCGACGTCCCGTCGCACCTGTACTGCTTCTCGTTCGCGCCCAATCCCGGCTGGAGCCGCAGCTTCTCCCCGCAGCCCGAGATCTGGGAATACCTGCGCCGGGTGGCCGACGAGGAGGGGGTCACCGGGAAGATCCGGTTCGGCGAGGAGGTCACCAGCGCCCGCTGGGACCCCGCCGCCCGCCGGTGGCGCATCGAGACCACCAAGGCCGTGCTGACGGCGCGGTTCCTCATCGCCGCGGGAGGGCCGCTGAGCGACCCGATGATCCCCGCCATCCCGGGGCTGGGCACCTTCACCGGCGCGGTGTTCCACTCCGCGAGCTGGAACCATGACTACGATCTGGCTGGCCGGAGCGTGGCGGTCATCGGCACCGGTGCCTCGGCGATTCAGTTCGTGCCGCGGATACGGCCGCTGGCGGGCCAGCTGACCGTCTTCCAGCGCACTCCCCCGTGGATCATGCCGCGCCGCGACCGCCAGCTCTCCCGGGCCGAGCGCTGGCTGTTCCGCCATGTGCCAGCCACGCAGCGGCTCGCCCGGGCGGCCATCTACTGCGGGCGGGAGGCCTACGCGCTCGGCTTCGTCAAGAACCCGGCCGTCATGCGCGCGGCGCAAGCCCTGGCCCGGCGCCACCTGCACCGCCAGGTCGCCGATCCAGGCCTGCGGGCCGCCCTCACCCCGTCTTACCGGATGGGCTGCAAGCGGATCTTGCTGTCCAACGACTACTATCCGGCCCTCACCCAGCCGAACGTCTCCCTGGTCACCGACGGCATTCAGGAAATCCGGGAAAGCTCAGTGCTGACCTGTAACGGCACTGAGCACCCCGTGGATGTGCTCATTTTCGGCACCGGCTTTCACGTCACCGACTTCCCGCTCGCGCGCCGGATCTTCGGCTCCGACGACGTCAGCCTGGCCGGCCGCTGGTCCGCCCGGCCCGCCCAGACCGCGTTCCGCGGCACCACGACGGCCGGCTTCCCGAACCTGTTCGTGCTGACCGGCCCGAATACCGGGCTGGGGCACAACTCACAGGTCTTCATGATCGAGGCGCAGATCCGGTACGTGCTCGGCGCGCTCGTCCACGCCCGGCGGCACGCGATCGACCGCGTCGAGGTGCGCCCCGAGGCGCAGGCCGCCTACGACCAGATGGTGCAGCGGAAGATGCGCCGGACCGTGTGGGTCACCGGCGGCTGCCAGAGCTGGTACCTGGACGCCGAGGGCCGCAACGTCACCCTGTGGCCCGACTTCACCTGGAGCTACGCCTGGCAGACGCGGCGGTTCGACCCGTCGCGCTACGACCTGGCCGGGGCGCCTGCCTCCGGTACGGGCGCAGCGTATCCCGCAGCGTCTCCAGCGCGGTGAACTCCGGAGCCCAGCCCAGCTCGGTCTTCGCCCGGGTGGTGTCCATGATCGCCGGATGGCTGGCCGCCTCCACCCACTGCGCGACCGGCGAGAGGAAGGGCAGCGCGGCCAGGGCCCGCGCCGGAGCCTGAATCAGCCGGGGCGAAACTGGGAACGACGCGATGCCGAGCTCGCGCGCGACGGTGCCGGCGGTGACGATCCCGTCCGCCGCGATGTTGTAGGCACCCGGCGGGCCGGCGGCGGCGGCGCACCACAACAGCGCTTCATGGGCGTCTGCGAAGTCACATGCCATCTCCTCCCCGAGCCTGGCGTTTCGCCCACGATACGGCGGCCGGGGCTGGGTGACCCCGAGCCGGAAGTCCCCCCGTCCCGGGACGATCGCCCAGTTCAAGCCACGATCCTGGCGGCTTACGCTGCTGCTGAACCGTGGAGCGGCACTCCGGGTGCTCGCGCCACGTCAAGGTGGCGACGGATGACGCGAAAAGGGAAATCATGGACACGCTGAAGCCATTGGACGCCATATTCGTCGACGCGGAGGACGAGGACAAGAACACGTCAATGGCGATCGCGTCGATCGCCGTGTTCCAGGGCCCGGCGCCGGCGGTCACCGAGGAGGAGGAACCGCTGCGTCCGGCTCCGCAGGGCCGTTATCCGCTGCGCTGAGGTACCGTCCGGTTAGTTGCCCGGGGGTGATCCTGGCGGAGCAGGGATGGT
>JAICUO010000816.1 GCA_025935815.1 Streptosporangiaceae bacterium | reverse complement strand
GGGATTCTGTGGGGACGCCGCCGTGGACCCGGACTTGTGGGGATTCTGTGGGGACGCGGCCCTGCAGGAAGCGATGGCTCCGGAGCCTCAAGGCGGTATGACTCGGCTGGACGCCGGTCCTGCCGGACCCGTCCACGGGGGCGGCCGACCGATGCTTGGCAGGCCGGCGTGGGCAGCCGCTACGGATGGTTACCGCAAGTTGGCCGACTCGGCTGTAGCGAGGCGCCGAACGCCGAATCGGCGCGGCCCTCCTATGGAAGTTCCCCGTGGCCAGGATTCGCGCAGAACAATCGTTACAGTGAGGTGATCTCACCGAAAGTGGATCGGACACATGGCCTTTAACGGCGCGGGAGGGGTGTTCCGGGGAGGCGCGCGGACAGTCCGGACGTGCCCGGAAACGACCGTGGAGCCCTAGTAGAAGAGGTCTTACCACAGAACTTCTTCGGCCCTAGCCTCAATCGTTCAGGCACCTTGAGGTCTGGTTACTGATTGTGCTGGCATCCGTTTTTTGGCTTCATGTCCGTTTCCCTTCGGGGCGGGTGGTGCGCACGATGCCCGGGGTGCCCGGGTGCGCACCGGCTCCGACCGCGCCGGGGTGGTCTTCCTTCCGTGTCGCTGGGATGATCCGTGCTGGTCAGTCTGGTGCCGGCAGGGCGCAGAGCCGCTGCCAGCAGGTCAGGAACGCATCGGTCCAGGGCCAGTCGGGGCTGATGGCGAGGGTCCGCTGGCGGGCGTGGGCGGCGAGCCGGGCGGGGAGGTGCCAGATCCGGTAGCGGAGCGTGTCCGGGTCGGCGTCGCGGAGCTGGCCGTCGCCGGCGTGGCCGAGGAGGCGGGCCCAGGCGGCGAGGTCCGCGGCGATGTTCGCCGCGATGACCCAGCCGCTGTTGACCTGCCAGGTTTTCGATGGCAGCCCGCGCAGGCCCATGGCCTTCGCGGTGCGGACGCCGGCGGTCTCGACGCAGGCGTGCTCGCGGTGGACGACGTCGATGTACTGCGGGTGATGGCTGCCCGGGACGCCGCCGATCCCGGAATCGGGGATGTTCGTGCAGGTGATCGAGTACCGCCAGCCGGCCTTCTTCTCGCAGGCAGTCAGGTTTCGCATCTGCCGGCGGGAGGGCCTGACCCGGCGGACGATCCAGCGCAGCCCTTCGGGCCAGTTCTCCGCCCTGGTCATCAGGCCGGTGATCTCCGCGACGTCCTTGTCCTTCTCGGCGCTGCCGTCCTGGGCGGTGCCGGGCTTCCACGCGCCTGCGGGGACCTGCATGATCGCGGTCTCGTCAGCTGGCATTATCGTCCAGCCGCAGGTGAACAGCATCGTCTTGCGCGGGGTGGACAGCGACAGCAGGTGCCCGATGAGGTCGTGGCTGGCGCCGGCGCCGTCGACGCGGACCATGATCTGGCGCCGGAACCGGGACGGGACCTGCCGCAGGGCAGCGGCCAGCACTTCTTTATGATCGGTGAAGGTATTTGACCCGGCGTTGCCGGGCCGCAGCAGCATGGCCAGGCACTCGCGGGTATTCCGGCACCAGGCCCCCAATGGGTGGAAACCGTATCCCTTCTTCCAGGTAGGGGCTGCCCCTTCCTTGTCTGAGTAGGCGGTGACCAGGGTCGCGTCCAGGTCGATGACCACCCAGCCCGTCAGCGCCTTTCCCGCGATGACCAGCCACGGGAACCCGGCGGCGGTGCCGGAGATCAGCGCCCAGGCGTGCGCCCGCGCCCTCGCCCGGGCGAGGGCGACCTTGCCCAGCATCGCCGGGGTCCCGGCCAGGTCCAGCGCGCGCCGGACCGTCGGGCCGCTGGGCGCGGCCCCGAGCACCGGGGCCAGGTGCGCGAGCAGCGCGATGTCGCTCATGCTCGTGGCGCCGAGCGCGATCGAGACGGCCACCGAGACCAGCACGATGCCCCGGTCGAGCAGCGGCGACGTGCTCTTCTTCCGCAGTGCCGCGCTCAGGGCAGCGGACAGTCCCGCCTGGTCGGCGGCCTTGCGGAGCAGGATCGCCCCGGCGTGGCCGACCAGGCCCTTCCCGTCCGAGGTGACCTTAAGGGCATGGTCCCACCCGTTAAGCTGCATGGCGAAGAGCGCTCCAGTTCAGGGCATTGCGTGGCGTGGTAACCCGTAATCTCCCAGAACCAGGGCGCTCTTCGCCCTTGAACGCCGAACGGGACGGCCGCTGCGCGGCCGTCCCGTTTCCGTTCCGGGGCCGACGGATCGCCCCGCACCCATAAGGTGCACCCGCCCTCAGGCAGCCGCGACAGGAAAGCCCAGCTCACAGCCCTAGGAATGCGATAACCAGGTCGGCAGACCTTTGGTGCTGAATGCCGGAGGCTAGTATCGGTTCCGTGAGCGATATCGCCAGGATGTATCACCTGAAGTACCGTCTGCTCGACGACGGCGTGCCCGCGGTGATGGCCTGCCGACTGGAGCGCTCGCGGGCGGTCCCGATCGCCTCCGCAGCCAGGCCAGCGGTGCCGCGGGCAGGGTCCGGGCTGCCGCCGCGGATCCGGGCACACGCCGCTGGTCTCGGAACGTGATACGGCTCATCACTTGAGGCCGCGTATCTTGCGTGGGGGCGTTGTTCGGCTGTTCGACCGGACGTCGCTAGCAGCATGCCCGCAAGCATGGTGCTCAGATGTCGCACCCGGCGAACCCGGGTGCGCGGTCGCGGGTACGCCGCGGGATCCGGGGAAAGCAGTTGTCATGCCGGAAGACGATAACTGCTGTTCTCGCCGGGGCTGGAGGCTTCGGCAGGCCGGGGCCTGGGCCGCCTTCGCCGCTGTCTACGCCACCACGCAGGGGCTGTCGGCCTGGGTGGCCCAGCGCCAGTCGGGCCGGGGCTCCAGGCCGCAGTACGGCCAGTTCAAACGCCCGGCGTTCGCCCCGCCCGGCGCGGCCTTCCCCGTCGCGTGGTCGGCGCTGAACCTGACCACCGCCACGTCCGCGTGGCGTATCTGGCGTGCCCACGAGCCCGCGGAACGGGATCCGTCCCGGGGTGAGGTCCTGGCCTGGTGGGCAGCCGCCGTCGTCATCCGCAGCGGCTACGTGCCGCTGGCCTTTGGCCGCCGTCGCCTGTGGGCCGCCACCGCCGACGCCGCGCTCCTGTCGGCGGTCATGGCGCGCTATGCCCTGCTGGCCCGCCGGATCGACCAGCCCGCGGCGCTGCTCGCGGTCCCCGAGGTGGCCTGGACAGGGTTCGCCACGGTGCTCAGC
>JAICUO010000814.1 GCA_025935815.1 Streptosporangiaceae bacterium | reverse complement strand
CTCGAACTCGCCGCGGTACTTGGCGCCAGCCACCATGCTGCCCAGGTCCAAGGCGATCAGCCGCTTGCCGCGCAGTGACTCCGGCACGTCGCCGGCCACGATGCGCTGGGCGAGGCCCTCCACGACGGCGGTCTTGCCGACGCCCGGCTCGCCGATCAGCACCGGGTTGTTCTTGGTCCGCCGCGACAGCACCTGCACCACCCGCCGGATCTCGGCGTCCCGGCCGATGACCGGGTCGAGCTTGCCGTCGCGGGCCTGCTGGGTGAGGTCGACGCCGTACTTCTCCAGCGCCTGGTAGGTGGACTCGGGGTCCTCGCTGGTAACCCGGGCGCTGCCCCGCACCTTGGTGAACGCGCTGGTCAATGCCTCGGGATTGGCGCCCGCGCGCTGCAAGGCGGTGGCCACAGGGCCGCTGCCGGTGGCCAGGCCAACCAGCAGGTGCTCGGTGGAGATGTACTCATCTCCCATCTCGCGGGCCAAGCTGGCGGCGGTGTTGATCACCGTGAGCAGCGGCCGGGAGGTCTCCGGCCCGCTGGTGCTCGCGCCGCGCGCCTGCGGCAGGCCGCGCGCGATCGTCGTGGCTTCCGTCAGGACGCGGTCCAGGTCCGCGCCGACGGCCTCCAGCAGCGGCTGAGCCGTGCCATCGGCCTGCTTCAGCAGGGCGAGCAGCAGGTGCACGGGCTCAACCTGGGGATTGCCATCGGAGGCGGCCTGCCGGATCGCTACCGAGACCGCTTCCTGGCTCTTCCTGGTGAGCTTGTCGTCTGCCATGGGTCTGACATCCCCCTTACTCGTTATTCACTTGTTCTGATCCCGCGTCCGGCCCGCTGGACCCCGCGTGCCCCGGCGCGGTCCAGATCGTGATCCGGGTCGCGGCGCCCGTCGCGGCCCGCACGGGCACCAGCGTCGCGTGCGGGTCGGAGGGAGCGCGGCGCAGGTGAGCCAGCCGCGCGGCGACCGCGCGAGTAGACTCCAGCTCCGCCCGCAGCTGCGCCACCTCGCCATGGAGCTGAGCGGCGAGCAGGCACGCCTGCTCGACCTCGCGCTCCAGGTCGAGGATGCGCTTGATGCCGGAGAGGTTGATCCCCTCGTCCTGGGATAGCCGCTGGATCTCCCGCAGCGCCAGAATGTCGCGCATGGAGTAGCGGCGGCCACCGCCGGCGGTCCGCCGCGGCGTCACGAGCCCGATCCTCTCGTAACCGCGCAGAGTCTGCGGGTGCATGCCGGACAGGCTCGCGGCCACGGAGATGACGTATACGGGCATGTCGTCAGGCATGTCGTAGGGGCTGTTCACGTGTCATCTCCTTCCTTGGGTGCTTACTCTTGGGCCGCCCGCCGGAGGAGCTCCTCCCGCGGGTCCTCTCCGATCGTCGCCGCCCGCAGGTCCTCCAGCGCGGAGCGCGCCTTGTTGTTCAGCTCCTGCGGGACGGCCACCTCGACGGTGACGAGCAGCGCGCCCGCCTGCCCGTCCTTGCGCCGGACGCCGCGTCCGGGGACGCGGAAGACCCGGCCGTTGGGCGTGCCCGGCGGTATGTGGATGGTCACCGCCGGCCCGCGATGGGTCGGCACCTTGATGTCGGCGCCGAGCGCGAGCTCGGTGATGGTCACCGGCACGGTTACCGTCAGCTCGCTGACGGAGCGGCCGAACACCGGGTGCGGCCTGACGTTCACCCGGACGTACAGGTCGCCTGACTTCCCGCCGTTCTCGCCGGAAGCCCCCCGGCCCGGGATCCGGATCCGCTGGCCGTCGGCGACGCCAGCGGGGATCCGCGCCTGGACAGTCCGCGAGCTCATGGCCCGGCCGCTGCCGTGGCATTCGGCGCACGGGTCGTCAACCACCATGCCGCGCCCTTTGCAGGTCTTGCAGGGCTCGGAGAGCCCGAAGCCGCCGAGGTTCCGGCTCTGCTGGCCGGTCCCGTGGCAGTCGGGGCACACCTTCGGCATGGACGGCGGCTTGGCCCCGGTCCCGTGACAGACCGGGCAAGGTCCCTCGCCGGTCAGCCGCAGCGACACCGTCACGCCGTCGATCGCGTCGCCGAACGACAGCGTCGTCTCGGTCTCCACGTCCGCGCCGCGCCGCGCCCGGGACTGGGTCCCGGCGCCGCCCCGGCGGAAGATCCCGCCGAGCACGTCACCAAGGCCGCCGTCGTTACCGCCGCCGAACAGGTCACCGAAGTCGAAGGTGCCGCCGGCACCGCCGCCCCGGGCCCCGGTAGGTACCCGGAACCCGCCGCCGAACATCGACCGGGCGTCGTCGTACTCCTTACGCTGCTTGGCGTCCGAGAGCACGTTGTATGCCTCGGTGATCTCCTTGAACCGCTCCTCAGCCTTGGCGTCGCCCTTGTTCGCGTCCGGATGATACTTCCGGGCGAGCTCGCGGTACGCCTTCTTGATCTCGGCTGCGGTCGCGGTCTTCGGAACACCCAGCGTCTTGTAGTAGTCCTTCTCCAGGTAGTCCTTCGTGCTCATCTGGCCTCGCTGGGCTGGTTAGTCCGTCTCTTCTCCGGCCGGCCACGTGGCCGCGTTGCTGGCGCCGTCCGGGCCGGTCGCGGGCTCCGCTACCGCGACCCGCGCCGGCCGGAGGATCCGCTCGCCCACCTTGTAGCCGGGCTGGAAGATCTCCGCACAGGTCTCCACGGTGACATCCGGCGAGACAGTGCTCGTCAGCGCCTCGTGGATCTTCGGGTCAAACGCGTCGCCCCGCTGCCCGTACGTGGTCAGGCCCAGCTTCACCACTGCGGCCTGCAGCTGGTCGGCGACTGACTTGAAGCCGCCGGACAGCTCACCGTGGTCACGGGCGATGCCGATCGCGTCGAGCGCCGGCAGCAGCTCGGTCAGCACGCTGGAGACCGCGTACTCGCGGACGGCCGCGCGATCGCGGTCGACGCGCTTGCGGTAGTTCGCGTACTCGGCCTGCAGCCGCTGCAGGTCGGCGGTGCGCTCGCCCAGCTGGGTCCGCAGCGAATCCGCCTCGGCGCTGGATGCCGCGGGCGCCGGAGCGGCGTCCGCGGCGGGCGCCTTGCCCGCCGCCGGGGCCGTCCCCGCGGCGGGTTTGGTGCCCCCTGGGGCACTGTCCGTCGTCTCGGTCACGTCATCCGCTCCCCCCGCAGTATCGCCGGTACCCCTGCCGTGCCGGCCGGGGCCGGACCCGGAGGTCCCCCCCGGCCGGCCGGCACCACTGGTGCCGGCCGGCGAGGTTGCTGCGTGCTT
>JAICUO010000773.1 GCA_025935815.1 Streptosporangiaceae bacterium | reverse complement strand
CACCCTCGCCGCCTACCACCTGGACAAGCTGACCGAGTCGGGCCTGATCGAGGCCGGGTATGCCCGGCCCGAGGGGCGTGGGGGGCCGGGGGCCGGCCGGCCGGCCAAGCACTATGCGCGAGCGGCCCGGGACCTGTCGGTCAGTGTGCCGGCCCGCAGCTACCTGCTGATGGCCCGCGTGCTCGCCGAGGCCGTTTCCGCCGATACGACCGGTGCCGTGCGTACCGCGGCTGCCAGGGCCGCCCGTCAGATCGGCCGCGTCGCCGCTGACGGGTCCGATCTGGAGACGGCGCTACGCGGGTGCGGGTATGAGCCGGCACGCACAAAGGACGGTGACATGGTGCTGCGCAACTGCCCGTTCCACCAGCTGGCGAAGAGCCATGTTGAACTCGTCTGCGGGCTTAACCGCGACCTGATCGATGGGTTGCTCGAGGGTGCCGACCAGGGCAAGGGTGAGGCAGTCCTCGCCCCCCAGGTCGGCCGGTGCTGCGTGGTCATCCGCTACTGCGAGGCATCGGCCCTGCCCTAGCGGTACTTTCTGGGCTAGCTCACGATGAAGGACCGCATGTCCTGGCCGATCCCGGGGGTGGGATGCGGGCCGGCGAGCTGGACCTTGCGGCCGAAGACCGGGGACACCTGGTCGGGGCGGCCCAGGTCGAGGTGGTCGCGGATCAGCCCTTCGAAGAACGCCCGCCCGGCGGCGGGCCGGTCGAGCGTCTAGGTGTCGGAGACCTCGTACTGGCAGAACGCCAGCTCATAGACGTACCCGGCGCGCAAGTCCGCGCGGGTGAACGGCGAGGGCGGCCGGGCCTGCCAGCGCCAGAAGAAGCTGGTGACCGCGCCGGGGCCGGGCCGGTCGCAGACCCGTCCTAGACGTCGCCCGCAAGCTGGAGGGCGACGGGATCTCCGCCGAGGTCGTCGACTTGCGCAGCCTCCGCCCGCTGGACCGGGACACCGTCTGCGCCTCGGTGCGCAAGACCAGCCGCGCGGTCATCGTGGAGGACGACTGGCTCAGCTACGGCACCGGCGCCGAGATCGCCGCCACCATCGCCGAGGCCGCGTTCGACTACCTCGACGCCCCGGTCCAGCGGGTCGCCGCCGCCGAGGTGCCGCTGCCGTAATCGAGTCCGACAAGGCCGCCATGGAGATGGAAGCCTACGACGCGGGCGTGCTCACCCGCATCCTGGTCGAGGAGGGAGCATCGGTCCCGATCGGCACCCCCATCGCAGTGATCGGGGACGCGGGCACGGCCCCCGCCGGAGCTGCCGCGCAGTCACCGCTGCCCGCTCCGGATCATTCCGAACGGCCGCTCCTGCCTCCCCCGGCGCCACCGCTGCTCGAACCCGCGCCGTCAGCCGGGCAGGTGCCGGCCTCCCCGCTCGCCCGCGAGTGCGGGGTCGAGCTGAGCACCATCAGCGGCAGCGGTCCCGGCGGGCGGGTCGTCCGCGCCGACATCGAGGAAGCCGCCCGGCTGCGCGACACCGCGCAGCCGAGACCGCAGCCGGCCGTCGCGCCGACCGGGCCACGCCGCCCGCACCTGGCAGCCATCCGGCCGCGATCCCCGCGGCTGCCGCACCACCCGTCCCGGTCCCCGCTGCCACGTTTCCGCTGGCCCCGGCAGCGGATGCCGAGGAGATCGAGCTGACCACGGTGCGCCGCCTCACCGCGCAGCGGCTGGCCGCCAGCGCCCGCGAGGCACCGCACTTCTACCTGACCATCGTGGCCGATGCGGGCAAGCTGCTCGCCTTCCGCGCCCAGGCCAGCCAGCGCCGCGGCGCGGACGTCAAGGTCAGCGTCACCGACCTGCTTGTCAAGGCATGCGCGACCGCCCTGGCAGCCCACCCGGAGATCAACGTCTCCTGGGACGACACCCGGATCCTGCGGCACCGCCACATCAGCATCAGCATCGCGGTCGCCATCGACGACGGGCTCATAGTCCCCGTGATCCGCGACGCCGACCGCAAGACGCTCACCGAGACCGCCCGCGAATCCCACGACCTGACGACCCGGGCGCGGGCCCGCAAGCTCACCCCCGACGAGCTGGCCGGCGGCACCTTCACCATCAGCAACCTCGGCATGTACGGCATCCGCCAGTTCACCGCGGTCATCAACCCGCCGCAGGCCGCGATGCTCGCCGTCGGCGAAGCCGTCCGCCAGCCCGTCGTGCACGGCGACTAGGTCGCCATCGCCACCACTATGGCGCTGACCCTGTCCATCGACCACCGGGCCGTCGACGGCGCCACCGCCGCCGCTTCCTCACGCCTCCGGGATCTGATCGAGGACCGGTGGCGATCGTACTCTGAGGCCCGCCCGGGATTATTTTCACGAAAGAGATTGTTTAAACTAGTAAGGCTAGTAAGAGGAGATGCGTGATGGCCGTCATCTACGAAGGCGCCACCGAGCAGGTCAGGCAGATCGTCCGCGACCACGCGGTTCTGCGGCGGCGCCTGGAGCGCCGCTCGGGCGCGCTGTGCGAGGCGGTCGAGAGCGGTGTCCCGTTCGAACGGCTGATGATGACGCTCCGGGATTACTTGGCGGGCGAGATCCTGCCTCATGCCAAGGCGGAGGAACGCACCCTCTACCAGGCGGCGGCCACCCAGGCCCGCGGCAGCGACCTGGTCGGCGCGCTGAGCGCCGAGCACCGCGCGCTGGCATACCTTGCCGGCCGGCTCCGGCCCGGCACGGACGGCTCCGAGGCCGCCAAGGTTTCGGAATGGATCGCGACGCTGTTCGCCGGGCACGTGGCCAGGGTGAACGACCTGCTGCTGCCGGCGCTCACCGGCTCTGGCGCGGACCTCGCCGCCCTGCTCGCGGACATGCACCAGCCGCCGCCAGCGGGGCCCGCACCGTCCCGGCAGCCGGAAGCGTACTCACAGCCTTAGCTGTTCCAGCCGTATCGTCCCCGGAGGGGGAGGTCATCATGTATCCGAACAATGCGCTCTCAGCATGGCAGCTCGCCATCATGGCCGTTGTCGTCGTCGCGTCGCTGGCGGCCTGGCTCACCCTGGTGCTCCTGGCCGACCGGCAGCCGCGCGGCACGTCCGCGGCCGTGAACGCCCGGCCGCCCGAGGAGGAAAGCGCGGCCGTGACGCACCTTCCGCACAGCGCCCCGCCGTCGGACAAGGCGGCGGCCTGATTCCCCGGCCTTGGCGCCGCGCCGCGGGAATGCCCGGGCGCCAGCATGGCGGCCCAGCGAAGGGGTACGCGGATAACCGGGTCATGAACAGGCGCACTGATGAACGCCAGCTGCACGATCACGTGGAGGTGTGATGACAGACTCAATTGCCAGGCTCCGGGAGGCCGGGGTCTCGGTCTGGCTGGATGACCTGAGCCGGGAACGGCTGACCACAGGCAGCCTCGCCGCGCTCCGCGACCGGGGCGTGTCGGGGGTGACCACCAACCCGACGATCGTCGCCAAGGCGATTACCGACAGCGATGCCTACGAGGGGCAGCTCCGGGACCTGGAACTGCGCCAGGTCGCCACGGGCCAGGT
>JAICUO010000735.1 GCA_025935815.1 Streptosporangiaceae bacterium | reverse complement strand
GATGCGTGCGGTGCCGCGGATGACGTCGCCGGCTAGCTGGGTGAGCGGGTGGTTGTGGTCGCGGGCGTAGCGGCGCAAGATGACGAATGCCTCGTCGGGGGTCACCCGGAGCCGCTCGGCCAGGGCTCCCTTGGCCTGCTCGATGAGGACCCGGCTGTTCAGCGCGACCTGCAGTTGCCCGGCCACGACCTCCTGCTGGCGCAGGGCCCGTTCTTGCAGGATGCCGATGGTGGCCACGTCCACCAGCGCCGTGGCCGCCACCACGACCGCCGGGCTCAGGCCGTCCGGCTGGGCCTTGAACAGGTTCAGCGTCCCGATGACCTGCTCGCGCAGCCGCATCGGGATGGCGTGCACCCCCGCGTAGCCCATCTCCCGCGCGGCGGCGGCGAACCGCGGCCACCGCGCTGCCTGGTGCTCCGCCCGGATGTCGCTGACGATGACCGGCTGCCCGCTGCGGTAGCAGTCCAGGCACGGCCCCTCATCGTTTTGGACCTGGAACAGCTCCACGACCCTGGCCTGCTCGGCCGAGGCCGCCACCAGCCGCAGCGCGCCCCGGCTGTCAGCCAGCAGCAGCCCCGCCGCGTCCACCTCCAGCAGCTCCACGCACCGGCCGGCCAGCGCCTGCAAGAACTCCATCAGGTCATACCCGGCCACCAGCGTGTCCGCCAGCTCCACGAACGCCTGCGCCAGCCGCTCATCCACCGTTACCGCCATAAGCGAAGGGTAACCCCTCCGGCCACGGCCCGCGCGACCACGGCTTCCTGCTGACGGCCCCCAGGTCAGGCCCGCGCCGACAGGCTGCCGGCACCGTTGCCTGCCCGCGAGAACTGCGCGCCCGGGTACCACGGCCGGACAAGGCCACGCGTCCGCCCTGAAGGCTGATGCGAGCATTGCCGCAGGCCGACAACTCCCTGACAGGCAAGCCCGGGCCCTGGGGAGCGACACGGCGGCCACCCGCCCCCATGACGTTTCAGTTCTTAGCTTTGGGCGGGCCGGCGCCACAGCGTCCGGCGCGACGGTTTCGGCGGACGCACCCTGACGTTGCCGGCGGTGAGCCTGCCGCTCACGTTCACGGACAGCAGCACGGGCACCGACGGTTCGGGTCGCTCGCGTACGATCACGCGACCGCCGATGATCGCCACCTCATCGGTGTTAACAACGATGCCCGGCCTAGTGATCAGCGTCAGGTTCCCGCCGCGAACAAGCGCGTTGACCTGCAACGATGGCAGGACGATCACCGCTTGGGTGAAGTCAAGCACGACATTCCCGGCAGTCACCCGCAACTCGATGTGCTCCGGCACAACCCAGCTACCATCGCGGCGCACGTTGGTCCCTGCTCGCTCGATGCGCAGCACCTTCTTAGGGTCCGCCGCGGGCCCCGCTCCCCGCACCGCCGGCAAGTCCTCGGTGAGCGCGGCTAGCTCGCCGTAGGTCCGCGCCGACAGGGCCCGCTCAAGGCGCGCGTCCAGCTCGTCGGAGGTCAGGCGGCCGTCGCCCGCCGCCACGCGCAGTTGGTCAACGACGCGATCCCGGTCCCCATGAGAGGCGCGCAGCCTTTCTTCCGCCATAGAAATTGAGTGTAAACCGCGCCGTCCGGAGCTGGCCCGCAGGGATCCGGTAAACTCATGTAGCCTATTTTGAATTATTCTTTTTACCTGGTTATTCTAACTGTACCGCAGGCAGTCCGCCGTCGGGTTCGGGCGGCGGCGCGGACATGTGGGCGGGGATTTCCCGCGCTTGCGGGTTATGCGCGGGCCGACGACAATTCAGGTACAACATGTGGCGGCCGACGCGGTGAGCTGTGCGGGGTGCAGGGTCCGCAGTTCGCTGGCGGGTGGAACGTCTGCCTGGCCCACCTCCACTGACCCACCCACCGCGGCTGGGAGTGCCAGGGTGTAACGCTGAGGGTGCTCGCGACAGGAAGAAGGCGTGGACCCCCAAACTCGCTTTCGCGAAGTATTCAACCTCGCCTATGCGCCGCTATCCCGGTATGCGCGGCATCGCGGGCTGGACGGGCCGGACGCTGAGGACCTGGTCGCGCAGGCGCTGGAGGTCGCCTGGCGGAAGATCGACGAGGTCCCGGCCGATGACCCGCTTCCCTGGCTGTACGCCGTCGCCCGCAACCTGTGGCGCAACCATGAGCGCCGGGACCGGCGGCGGCGCGACCTGCTTGCCCGCTTCCGGCTAGCCCGTCCCGCGCCTGATTACCAGCCAGCGGCCGCCTCACCCGCGGCAGCCGCGATGCTGGCCCGCATCCTGGCGGGGAACCCGCCGCCAGCGGGCCGTGCCCGGGCCCCGCGCGCGGTCTCCCGTCGCCTGGTGCTGGCCAGCATCCCCGTCGTCGCCGGGGCGGCGGCCGCCGGCACGGTGGTCGCGTCCACTTTCGTGGCGGCCGGCCCCAGCGCGCCCGCCGCCGCCAGCGTGCGGGCCGCCGTGCTGGCCGCCCTCGACCGATCCACCGGTGACATCCTCATCACCGACACCACGGACTTCATCGACCTCTCGGACCGCGTCCCGAACGTCCCTCCCGTCCAGTTCCGGGCGCTGTACTACCCGATGGGGTACCACCCGGAGCGGGCAGGCCGGTGGCGGTTCATTACTTCACGTAACGGGGTCCCGGTCCGGGACGAGGCGGTGGCCTACACGCCGCCGGCCAATGGCGTGTCGTACGGGCCCATCAACGGCGCCGATGTCGTCGTCATCGACTACGCCACCAGGACCTGGTCTCGCGGCCACCAGGCCGTCGGGAGCCCGGTCCTAACGCCGGACATCATCCGACAATGGGTAGCCAACGGCTTCTTGAAGGTGGCAGGCCCGCAGCGGCTCCATGGCGTCGATGCCATCAAGCTCACTTCCCGACCTGAGTTCGTGCCGAGCGCCTTGTGGGTGGATGCCCGGACCTACCTGCCGCTGCAGGCGGTCACCACGCTTCGCGACGCCCACGGGAAGGTGATCGACTCGGAGACGACGCGGTATCAGGTGCTGCCGGCCACTGCCGCGAACCTGGCCCTGCTCAAGCAGCCGCCGGCCCCCGTGGGCTTCACCCGTACGCCGCTTTCGCTGCGACCCTATGTGAAACGCTGAGGCGAATCGTTCATGCCTTCCGCGGAGTCCGGCGGCCGTCTTGCCGCCGGACTTCAGCGCTAGCGTCGGTTATGTCCAAGCCACGGCGGTTACTGGCGCCCGGGCAGGAATGTCCTGGTCAGGTTGGGTAGATAGGCAGCCAGTACGCAGTGACGAGCCGATGAGAAGAGGTGATACCGGCCGCCCGAGGCCCGCAGCAGTCGATGCGGGCGCCGCGGGTCACCGGCACGACCAGCGACAGAGGGCGACGGGCAGTCATGGATCAGGACCTGGCCATTGCGGTGCACCGCCAGCTCGGGCACGTGCTGGTCACCGTGGTCGGCGAGATCGACATCGCCACCGCGCCGCAGCTTCGCGCCCAGCTGGCGGGGCTGGCCGGCACCGGGCAGCGGGTCATCGTGGACCTGGGCCAGGTTCGCTTCAGCGATGCCGCCGGGCTGGGCGTGCTGGCGGGCGCAGCCGGGCGGGCCGCCGCGTCGGGTGGCAGCCTCCTGCTGGCTGCCGCCCGGCCTCAGCTGCGACGACTGCTGGCCATCACCGGCCTGGACCGCCACATTCCGGTCACCGCCACCGTGGCCGAGGCTCGCGCCGCCCTGCGCACGCGGCACGGCG
>JAICUO010000983.1 GCA_025935815.1 Streptosporangiaceae bacterium | reverse complement strand
CGTCAGCGCCCGTCACCGGGCCGGGATGCTCCCGGGCCTGCTGTTCTTCCCGGGCGGCCCGCAGGTCGAAGTGGTCCTGCAGCAGCTGCCGGATCACCTCCCGCCCGCGCTCGTCGAGGAGGTCCTCCAGCTCGCAGGCCGTGAGCACGGCCGCGGCGGGGCCGGCGAGCTCGTCGGCCAGCGCGGCGAACATGGCTTTCGAGACGGCGAACGGATCATCGGGCGGGACTGTGGCATACGCTGCCATGAGGGTTCTTCTTTCTTGAGGTCCGGTTTGGCTAGCACCTCCGAACCTAGGAAGAAGGGCCCCTTACTGTCTGGGTTTCGGTGTTTCCCCTGCGTGATCCGGCAGGGTGAACAGGCCGCCGGGCACCCCGGCCAGCCAGCCCCGCGCGGCCAGCAGCTTCAGCTTCGACCGCAGGCCCTCCACCTTCGCCTTGGCCGTGCTCTGTCCCGTCGCGGCCGCGAACTCGCCCGCCCGCAGCGGCCGCCCCGCGTCGGCCGCCACTTCCACCAAGTCCTGATAAGCCTGCGGCAGCACCGACGCCTCGGCGCCTTCCCGCCACGGCGGCACCGTCACCGCCCCGATGGGCGAGGCCGGCCCCGGTTTCCCTCCAGGCCCGCCATCCTGCCGGGCGGCATCCTCCGCCGGCGGCTCTTCCAGCACCCGCATGACTTCCTCCCGGGTGATCGCCAGCCGCGAGACCCGCTCTTCCGCCCTGGCCAGGTCCCCCGAAAGCTCCTCGATCCGGGCGCGCAGCCCGTCCGCCTCAGCCCGGGCAGCTGCTTCCCTGCGCCTGAGTTCCTCGATCAGCGACCCCATCCGCGGTCTCCTTCCCCTGCACACGACGGTAGAAGACCACATCGCCGGTCAACCGGAAATCACGCAAGGCCCCAGGCCAGAAGTCCCTTCAGACGAGCTGCACCCAAAGCAGGTTGACACAGCCAATGGCAACGCCGCGGCTGGCTGGAAACCCTGCGGCCGAAGGCCAGGGCGCGCCGCAGGTCAGGCCGTCACAGGGCTGAAGTTTCAGGGGAAGCCGGTCACCGTTACGTTCCATCTGCATTCCCACGGCGGCTACCGGCGTCACCGCTGTGCGTCATCCGTACGCTAGATTGCAAATAATTTGTCGTATGTCGCGGATATTAGGACGTCGTCTTGACATGTGGACGCCTGGTCTGGACGCTCAGCCTAGCGTTCTCGCGGCACAGAGGGAGGACTGGACGATGAGCGGGCGACGACGATGGTGGTGGTGGCGCGGACAATCCGGCGGGAGAGTGATGGCGCTGGTCGCGAGCTCGGCAGCCGTCCTGGCGATGGCCGCGGGCGTGCCGGCGCATGCCGTCGCCGCCGCCCATGTGAAAAGCGCGTCACGGGTGCCGGCCGAGCCATGCGCGGCGCTGACCGGGCTGTCCCTGCCGGGCCTGCCCGGGCAGGACACGGCGACCGTGACCGCGAGCGAGGTCGCGGGGAGCGGCTGCCAGGTGGCGATCGAGGTCACCGATACCTCAGATCCGCGCGGCGGGCAGCCGGGGATGATCGGCATCGACCTGACCCTGCCCGGCAGCTGGAACGGCAGCTACATGGCTGAGGGCAACGGCGTCTACTGCAGCCCGGCGAACTTCGTGACGCTCTCCGGCGACCAGTGGCTGGCCGCTGGGTACGCGGTCTCGACCGACGACTGCGGGCACACCGGGTTCGCCAACGCGCTGGTCTCGCCGTGGGTGACGAACTCCAGCCCGCCGCCGACGGTGAACT
>JAICUO010000267.1 GCA_025935815.1 Streptosporangiaceae bacterium | reverse complement strand
CGTGCTCGGCGAGGCCGACTTCTTCATCACGACCACGGGCAACAAGGACGTCATCCGCGCCGAGCACCTCGTCGCGATGAAGGACAAGGCCGTCGTCGGCAACATCGGCCACTTCGACAACGAGATCGACATGGCCGGCCTCACCAAGTTCAAGGGCATCGAGCGCAAGAACGTGAAGCCGCAGGTCGACGAGTGGATCTTCCCCGACGGCCACACGATCATCGTGCTGTCCGAGGGCCGCCTGCTCAACCTGGGCAACGCCACCGGCCACCCGAGCTTCGTGATGAGCAACAGCTTCACCAACCAGGTGATGGCGCAGATCGAGCTGTTCACCAAGACCGAGGAGTACCCGATCGGCGTGTACACGCTGCCCAAGCACCTGGACGAGAAGGTCGCCCGGCTGCACCTGGACGCACTCGGGGTGAAGCTGACCAAGCTCACCAAGGAGCAGGCCGAGTACATCGGCGTCCCGGTCGAGGGCCCGTACAAGTCGGACCACTACCGCTACTAATCGCAAGCCAAGAACGTGCCGGAGTACATCGCTGACCCCGGGCTCGCCGAGCTCGGGGACCGGCGCATCACCTACGCCGCCCGCGCCATGCCGCTGCTGTCGCACCTGGCGCGGCGGTTCGCGGCTGAACAGCCCTTCGCGGGCCTTGCCATCGCCGCGTGCCTGCACGTCACCGCGGAGACGGCCGTCCTCGCCCGCGCCCTGCGCGCGGGCGGGGCCAGCGTGTCGCTGGCCGCCTCTAACCCGCTGTCCACTCAAGATGACGTCGCCGCCGCGCTGGCCTCCGTCGACGGGATGGCCGTCTACGCCCGCGCCGGGGTGGACCGCCGCACCTACTACGAGCACATCGCCCTCGCCCTCGACGAGGGTCCGGACTTGCTCATCGACGACGGCGGGGACCTCATACAGACGCTCTACACCGAACGCGCCTCGCTGACCGCTCATGTCAAGGGCGGCTGCGAGGGCACGACGACGGGCGTGCTGCGGCTGCGCCGCATGGCCGCCGAGGGCGCCCTGGCGTTCCCGATGATCGCCGCCAGCGAGACGCCCACGACGCGGCTGATGGAGAACCTGCGTGGCACGGCCCAGTCGGTCATCGATGGCCTGCTGCGCGCCAGCGGCGTCCTGCTTGCCGGGAAGACCGTGGTGGTCGCCGGGTTCGGCGCGTGCGGCACTGGCATCGCCGAGGCCGCCTGCGGGCTGGGCGCGCGCGTGATGGTCACCGAGGTGGACCCGGTTCGCGCCCTGGACGCGGTGCTGCGCGGCTTCCGCGTGCTGCCGCTGGCGGACGCCGCGCCGCTCGGTGAGGTGTTCATCACCGCCACCGGTTCCGCGGCGGTGATCACCGCCGAGCACCTGGACCTGATGCCGGATGGGGCGATCCTCGCCAATGCCGGGCACTTCGACGTCGAGATCGACGTGCGCGGCCTGGCCGACCTCGCCGTCGCCGTGCATCCGGACGTCCGGCCGCACTGCGACGCCTACGAACTGGCCGACGGCCGCCGCCTGCTCTTGCTGGCCGAGGGCCGCGTGGTCAACCTCGTCGCCGCCGAGGGGCACCCGCCCGAGGTGATGGACCTCGCGTTCGGCATCGAGGCGCTGGCCCTGGCCTGGCTGGCCGGCAACGCGGGGAAACTGGCGCCCGAGGTTCACCCGGTACCGCCAGAGCTGGACGCGGAGGCGGCCGGCATGGTCCTCGCCGCGCTCGGCGCCCAGATCGACACGCTGACCGCACCCCAGCGCGAGTACCTGGCATCCTGGCGGCTGCGCTCCTAAGGAGTCGATGGCTCGCTTCGCTCGCCCGGCCGGCCCCACCAGTGGCTAAGCCTTCGCGGGACAGTTGCCAGGGCGCGTTCGGCGTGAACGTGGGGCTGGTAGTTGGTCAGGACTAGCCAGCCGAGCAGGCACAGGGGGTAGGCGAAGTACCCGAAGCGGGTAGCGGGCGCGAGGAGGAACATGCCGGCGTAGCCGACCGCGAGGCGCCAGGCGACCGACTGGTGCGTCAGCGGGGGCCGAAGCAGGAGCCAGGCGGCGAACGCGACGGCGGCCACGCCCATCAGCGCGACCGCCGCGACGTGGCCGGCCGGGCCGAGCTCGGACAACAGGTGGCCGGGCAGCGGGCTAGCGGCGGGCGTCTTGTGGTGCGTGAGCCCCAGCGGGAACGCCACGGTGTTCTGCACCAGGGAATCAGGCTGGGCCATGGCATCCGGCGCCGCGAGCAAGGCCAGGAAGGCCGCCATGCCGACGGTGGTCCCGGCGAAGCCCGCCGCCGCCTTCGCCTGGTAGCGCATCCACAGCATGACGGCGAAGACCGGCAAGACGGGCCATGCGGTGTACTTCATCGCGCAGGCGATCGCGACGGCCAGGCTAGCCCGGCCCACCCAGCCCCTGGAAACGCAGGCGAGGGCCACGCAGATCAGCGCGATGACCGGCGGGTCGGTGATGCCGAGGGCCAGCGGGAACGCGATGACGGGAGAGGCCATCGCGATCACGGTCAGCCGGACCACACGGTCCCGGCAGTCCGCGCACCCGCGCAGCCCGTGCGGGGCCATGATGGCGAAGGCGATGACGAGCAGCGCGAGCGTGGCCAGCGACGTCCAGACCCGCGGGTCTCCCGCGATCCCGTGCAGCCCAGCCGACCGCGGCAGCCCGAAGACCTCCATGACCGGCAGGTACGGGTTGTAGGACCGCCAGTCTTGCAGCTGGCTGGTGGGCAGGTACGGCGTGCCGTACTTGAGTACGTGCCCGGCCGCGCGCCCAATCACCTTGACCTCGGCGGTGTCCTGCTCTTGGGTCGCGAGCCAGGCGAACGGGGCGATGAGGGCGCCGGCGAGGGCCACGGCCAGTCCCGGCCACCAGCGCCTGCCGAAGCGCAGCAGGATAGCTGAAAGGGCATAGCAGCCGAACGCGAACACCGCCCAGGCGCGATCCTCGTGCCCGGTGAAGGCTGCCACCGCGCCCGCGTAAATCGTGAAGGCCCCGAACCACGCTGCCACGAGATGGCGGCCTGGCCAGGCCCCGTGCGCCGGGTTCACCTGGCCTGATGCCCGGGCGCCGTTACCCCCTGCCACCTAGACAGTATCCACGCTCTTCGGAGTAAATAGTCAGCCAACCCGGTAGTTGGCCCGGGGACGGGGCCCGCTGAGCGCCGGGCGGGGCTACGGGAGCTTCCAGTCGACAGGCGACCCGCCATGTGCCTCGAGCAGCTCGTTTGCCCTGCTGAAGGGGCGCGACCCGAAGAAATCCCCATTGGCCACCATCGGGCTCGGGTGAGCGGACTCGATCTTCGGGACGCTGCCCAAAAGCGGCGCGAGATTGCGGGCGTCGCGGCCCCACAAGATCGCGACGAGCGGGTTCCCTTGGTCGTTTCGCTGCGCGAGGGCCTTGATGGCTTGCTCGGTGACCGCCTCCCAGCCCTTGCCGCGGTGCGAGCCGGGCTTGCCGGGCTGCACGGTGAGCACCCTGTTGAGCAGCAAGACCCCGTTCTCGCTCCATGGGGTGAGGTCGCCGGTCGCCGGCCGCGGGTACCCGAGGTCGGCCGAGTACTCCTTGAAGATGTTGAGCAGGCTGCCAGGCAGTCGCTTGACGGTGGGCGCGACCGAGAAGCTGAGGCCGATGGGATGGCCGGGCGTCGGGTACGGGTCCTGCCCGACGATGAGCACCCGGACCTCGTCGAAAGGCTGCTTGAACGCGCGCAGCACATTATCCCCGCTCGGCAAGTACGTGCGTCCTTGGGCGATCTCCTCGCGCAGGTAGTCGCCCATCTGTGCGATCTGGCTAGCGACGGGCTCCAGGGCGCGCGCCCAGCCCGCCTCGACAACGTCGGAAAGGGGTCGATCGGCCATCCCGGAAGCTTATCGCCTCGCCGTGGCCACAATCCTTTGGGTCGCGCCGGCCCTCGCACCCGACCTGAGGCCCGGAGATGCGATAGCAAGGCCAGATGCGAATCGGCCGGCCCTCCCGTGTTAAGGTGGCGCCCGGCCGCGCCGTCGACCCTGGTCGACGGAAGGTGAACGCCTGCGGTTCATCAGGGGCTGAGCTGGCCCGGCGGCCGGGCGGCGGGCGGCGAACGGCGGGCGTTTCCGGCGTTGGGTAGTGCGGAGCTGGTAAAAGGGGGTAACCTGCGCATGCTGGGCGTGAGATGTGCGGCGGGCGTCACAGTCTGTCGCCACAGGTGCTCCTCTTGGAGCCGATACATGGAACGATGGGGCCCATGAAAGGACGTGTGCTAGTCGTCGATGACGACGCGGCGCTTGCCGAGATGCTCGGGATCGTGCTTCGAGGTGAAGGGTTCGAGCCAACCTTCGTGGACAACGGAGACAAGGCGATGGACGCTTTCCACGAGACCCGGCCCGACTTGGTGTTGCTTGACCTGATGTTGCCCGGGCTTGACGGCATTGACGTGTGCCGCCAGATCAGGAGCGAGTCAGGGGTCCCGATCGTCATGCTGACCGCGAAGACCGACACCGTCGACGTGGTCCTCGGGCTGGAATCCGGCGCGGACGACTACATCCACAAGCCGTTCAAGTCCAAGGAGCTGGTCGCCCGGATCCGGGCGCGCCTGCGGCGCACCGATGAGCCGGCGCCGGAGATGCTGCAGATCGGCGACGTCACCATCGACGTGGCGGGCCACTCGGTGAAGCGCAACGGTGAGGCGCTCAGCCTGACCCCGCTCGAGTTCGACCTGCTGGTCGCGCTGGCCCGCAAGCCCCGTCAGGTGTTCACCCGCGAGGTCCTGCTCGAGCAGGTGTGGGGATACCGGCACGCGGCCGATACCCGCCTAGTCAACGTGCATGTCCAGCGGTTGCGCGCGAAGATCGAGAAGGATCCGGAGCACCCAGAGATCGTCGTCACGGTGCGCGGCGTGGGGTACAAGGCTGGACCTGGTTGATACTGGAATGGAGCCGTCAGCGGTTACTCCTGACGCGGCCGGCCCTGCACGACCGACAGGCACTCCTAGCACGTCAAGTCCTGCGCCCGCCGCCCCTTCAGGCGTGCCCGGCGCGGACGCGAGCGCGAGCGCCCTCACCTCAAGCGCTAACGGCCAGGCCAGCGTGGCCGCCCACTCGCACCGCGAGTACCGCCGCGAGGCCTGGGAGATGGCCCTGCGGCGCAACCGGGTGGTTCGCTGGCTCGTCTCCTGGCTGCCGCACCGGGTGACCATCATCTTGCGGACGACGCTGCGCTGGGAGCACCTGGCCATCGCCAAGGTCGGACGGCGCTGGCGTCGTTCGCTGCAGCTGCGGGTCATCGGCACCACGCTCGTGATCTCTACCATGATGATCGCGGTGCTGGGCTTCTTCCTCACCGAGCAGATCGCCGACGGGCTGCTGGCCAACGCCGAGAACGCCGCGCACGCCCAGGCGGGGACCGGGCTGAGCACAGCCCGGTCGCTGTCGGACCTGAACGCGGCGCCGGCTAATAACGAAGACGCCGAGAAATTCATGATCACCGCCGCCACCACCCTGCAGCAGCAGACCGGCATCGGAGATAACACCTACTACGTAGTGGTCGCCCTGCGGTCGGACTACCAGCCCACTTTCACCCGCGGGTTCAGCACGACCGTGGACAGCCGCGCGACGCTACCGCCCACGCTGATCAAGAACGTCGAGAAGGAGCAGCGGGCCACGTCGGGCGCGGGCAGTGGCGACAACACGCTGTACTACACGCCGACAACGCTGACTTTCAACCAGCCATACAACGCGCCCCGGCAGCCGAGCGTACCCGCGATCGCGGTCGGTACGCCGCTTGGCCAGTACTACGAGCTGTACTTCGTCTTCCCGCTGGACGCCGAGGAGCAATCGCTGCACATCGTGCAGACCACGCTGATCGGCGCCGGGCTGGCGCTCATCGCGCTCCTCGCCGCGATCGCGTCGCTGGTTACCCGCTGGGTCGTGGTGCCTGTCCGGCACGCGGCGCAGGCGGCCCAGCGGCTGCGCGCCGGGCACCTGGGGGAGCGCATGACGGTGGGCGGCGCCGACGACCTCGGCGCGCTGGCGACCTCCTTCAACGAGATGGCGGCGACCCTGCAGGGCCAGCTCCGCGAGCTTGAAGAGCTATCCAAGGCGCAGCGCCAGTTCGTCTCCGACGTCTCCCACGAGTTGCGCACCCCGATGACGACGATCCGGATGGCGGCCGAGATCTTGTTCGAGGCCCGTGAGGGCCTGGACGCCGCCGCCGCGCGCAGCGCCGAGCTCCTGCAGAGCCAGATCGAGCGGTTCGAGGTGCTGCTGACGGACCTGCTGGAGATCAGCAAGCACGACGCCAACGTCGCCACGCTCGACGCCGAGCCGATCGACATCTGCGACCTGGCCCGGCGCAGCGCCGATGACGCCCAGCAACTCGCCGAGCGGCGCGGCTGCCGGATCGAGTTCCGGCTGCCAGCCGAGCCGTGCATCGCCGAGGTTGACCGGCGCCGGGTGGACCGCATCCTGCGCAACCTGCTGGTCAACGCGGTCGAGCATGGCGAGGGCAGGGACGTCTACGTGACCGTCGCCGGTGACCGTGACACGGTCGCGGGCGCGGTCCGCGACCACCGCGTCGGGCTGGCGCCCGGCGGGGAGCAACACGTCATCGAGCGGTTCTGGCGGGCCGACCCGGCGCGGGCGCGCACCACCGGCGGTACCGGGCTTGGCCTGGCGATCGCCCTTGAGGACGCGCACCTGCACGGCGGCTGGCTCCAGGCGTGGGGCGAGCGGGGGCGTGGCTCGGTCTTCCGGCTCACCGTGCCCAGGTTCGCCGGCCAGCCGATCGTGGGATCACCGCTGCCGCTCGGCCCCGATGAGGCCGACATGCTCACATCCGCGATGGAGGCCGGCCTTGTCCCCGGTACCGGCCTCGCGTAGCCACGCGCCCCGGCGGGTCGCGACCGCGCTGGGCGCGGCCGCCCTCCTTGCCGTCACCGCCGCCGGCTGCGTGTCCATGCCGAACGGCGGCCCAGTGCTGCCCTATGCCGTCTCCCCGGGCGGCAGCGGGCAGGCACAGCCGTACCCGCAGATTGTCGCACCGCCGCCGATCCCGAACGCGCAGCCCAGGGACATCGTGCGGGGCTTCCTGGCGGCGGGCGCGAGCTTCGTCGGGAAGCAGCAAGTGGCCCGTGAGTACCTGACGCCGCAGGCCAGCCGGGCCTGGCAGCCCGGCTGGTCGGCCACCGTGTTCAGCAACGGGCCGAACTTCCTCGGCCAGGTCTCGCGCGCCGCCGGCTCGAGCGCCAACGACAAGCTCAGCGGAACCGCCAGCGCCAGCCCGAGCCCCACCCGCAGCCCGACGGCCACTCCCGCGCATCCCGCCGCCAACACCCGCGTCACCGTCACCGTCGGCGGCAGCGTGGAGGCTAAGCTCTTGAACTCCGGGGCCTACGCCGTCGCGTCGGCGACGTCCAAAGGTGGCCAGACGTACGCCTACGACCTGGTTAAGTACGGCGGCCAGTGGCGGATCGCCCGCGCCCCCAACACACTGCTGCTGACCCTCACCGAGTTCCACGCGGACTACCAGCTGCGCAACCTGTACTTCTTCGATCCGAGCAGCGAGCACCTGGTCCCCGATCCCGTCTACGTCCCGTTGCAGGCCACCCAAGAAGACCTCGTCAATGGCCTTGTGCAGGACCTGATCAGCCAGCCGCCGGACTGGCTGGCGGGCGGTGCCACGCAGCTGGCGGGCGGTGCCACGCAGACCGCCTTCCCGAAGGGCACCCGCCTGCTCGGAAAGGTCACCGTCGATGGGGGGATCGCCTCGGTCAACCTGGGCGGCGCGATCGCGCACGCGCAGGCCGTGGTGAAGGAGCAGGTCTCCGCTCAGCTGCTGTGGACGCTCAGGCTCAGTGGCGCTGGCCAGGGGACACAGGTGGTCCAGGCAGTCACGCTTTCCGTCAACGGAAGGCAGTTCGTGCTCCCGAACGCCCAGGGTAACCCGGTGCAGGGCATGCGGTCCGCGCCGTCCGTGAAGTACAAGCCGATCGACGGACCGCCCGGCAACGGCTTCTACTACATCGACTCTCACGGCGCGCTGCTGCACAAGAGCGGGTCCAGCCCCCAGCCTGCCCAGGTCGCCCGCATCGGCCCTGGCTACAGCTCACTGGCGGTTTCCCCGGACGGGCAGTACTTCGCGGTGCTCCGCGACGGGGTGGTCTACACCGGCGCGATGGGAAGCGGCAAGCTGAGCCTGCGCGACGCGGGTGGCGGTTTCAGCTCATTGAGCTGGGACGACAATGACAACCTGTGGGCCGCCGGCTCCATTAATGTCGTCGTGTTGCCCGCTACCACTAAGCCGAACACGTCGGTCCAGGTGGTCGTGGACCAAAACGGTGACACCTGCCCCGGCACCACCGGCGGGGTCACCCAATTGCGGGTCGCCCCCGATGGCGTCCGGGTCGCGCTTGTCATCGGCGGGCAGCAGCCGATGCTCGCGTTCGGCGCGATCGTCATGCTGGATCAGCCCCGCGCGGGCCAGCAGCAGTCCCTGGCGCACGTCAATCTGTCGCCGTTCTTCGTCTGCGGGAGCGCCGGGGCATTCCGCTCCCTGTCGTGGTATGGCACCGACAACGTCTTCGCGCTCGGTCAAGGCGGCGCCCTCACCGAGTACCCGGTGAACGGCGGTACATCGACGACCATCCCCGGCAGGGCGGGCACCCGGTCGATCACCGCGCGGTGGCGGGCCGGCGTGATCGCGGGCGTCGGCGACACGATGTTCATCGACCCCAACGCCACCGGCGTGTGGAACGCGGTCGGCGCGGGCCTGTCCCCGGCTTATCCAGGCTAAACGCGCTCTCACGGCACCCCGCTCCATCGATCCCGCTGCGGCATTGCTGCGGCAATGTAACGACTTGGTATGCATGTCCCCCCTGACATTTGGGCCGGATGGAGCTAGCGTTCATCCATGGCACTCGCCCGGGTCCGTGGTTGCGCCCGGCTGGTCCCGCCGAGAGCGGCGGGATCCAGTTGGCAAGCCGATGCCAGCCGCAGGCAAAACGGCCCACGTAAGGCGACTTCTTGTCGACTGATCACGGTGCGGCTTAGAGGTAAGTCCTGCCCGGACGGGGGATACAGAGTCCCCCGGGAATGGAGAAGGGCAGTAGTGGCCATGGAAGGCCGCGAACCCCTCAGCAGGCGGATGTGGGGACGAAGACCAGGTCGGCCGGGCGAGTGCCACTGGTCATCAGCCGTTCTTCGACAGCCTTAGGGGGAATCGAGATGGACATCACGTTCAAGGGTCGGCACACCACCGTTCCGGAACGATTCCGCAGGCATGCCACCGCCAAGCTAGCCAAGCTCGAGAAGCTTGACTCCAAGGCGATGCGAGTGGACGTAGAGGTTTCCCAGGAACGCAACCCGCGCCAGGCCGACCGCAGTGAACGGGTCGAGCTGACTATCAGATCGCGGGGCCCGGCGATCCGCGCCGAGGCGGCCGCGGACGACCGGTACGCGGCGCTTGATCTCGCCTTCGCGAAGCTGGAAGGGCGATTGCGCCGGGTGGCCGAGCGGCGCAAGGCACGCCGCTCGGAGATCTCCGTCCGGTCCCCAGAGGTCCTGGCGGCCGTAGGGACGGCGGACACCGCGGAGGCCATGACGATGGATGCGGCGGCCCTGGACGACGAGGTGACCGGCTTCAGCCGCGGCGATGCGCCAAGCCGGTCCACCCTCAACGGCAGGCGCGAGCACGTGCTGCCCCTCCCGGGCCTGTCCCGCGAGGACGCGGGCGAGCCGGACGAGGCCATGATGGACTCTAGCCTGGCGGGCCTGGTCCCGATCCAGATGGAGGGTGACGGCCCTCTGGTCGTCCGGGAAAAGGTCCACCACTCACGCCCGATGACGATCGACCAGGCGCTCTTGGAGATGGAGCTCGTCGGGCACGACTTCTTCCTGTTCCACGACAGCGCCTGCGACAAGTTCAGCGTCGTCTACCGTCGGCGCGGCTACGACTACGGGGTGATCCGCCTAGTCGAGGCCTAGCCGACCGGAGGTCGGCTGCTTCCCGGGGGAGCGGTCTTCGCTCCCCCGGGCCAGCGGGGTGAAAGGGGGGACGGCGTCCCCCCTTTTCTCCGGGGTCTGGAGGGCTGGTTCGTGCCCTCCAGGCAAGCAGCGCAACCCTCAGGAAGTACCGTTACGTGAACGTGACCCGTCGCAGGTTTCACATGACATCGAATGGGCCAGCCAGATTCACGGGTATCCAGGTAGCCGCTCCCCGTCCCTTGCGCTAGGCGTCCCTCGCGGGTAATTCTGAACAGACACGTGCTTGGTCTTTGCGCTCCCGCATGGGCGTGCAAGGTCGGGCGTGCGCGCGCGGTCTAGTGACTTGTCCTATCCTGTGCGTGAACTGCGATCGCAGCGGAAGGAGCGGCCGTGACCG
>JAICUO010000789.1 GCA_025935815.1 Streptosporangiaceae bacterium | reverse complement strand
CATGCCCATCCCCGGCAGCTACCCGCGCGTCATCCACGACAGCAAGCATGCATCAACTCTGGCCGGCTGCGGACCCCAGATCACGTAGCCACGCCGCACAAGATAACACCACGCTGCTGTAGTACTAGACGCGAGAGGAAACTCATGGACAGAAGAATCGGCCTGGCCGCGTGCGGCGCCATCGTCGCACTCATGGCGGCAGGGTGCGGCACTAGCTCCACCAGCGGCAGCTCCGCCGCGACGGGCGGGTCCGGCGCGACCGTCGCGCCGTCGCCGTCGAGCACGCAGCCATCGTGGGTCAAGTCACTCGGGCCCGGGGTGACCGTGACCGGCTCGAGCAGGGCCACAGCGGGCGACGGCTCTCCGGCCGGAGTGTTCCTGACCGAGGTGAAGGACGTAGAGTCGGGGCATTTCGCCGACATGTGCTCCAGCTTCGAGCCGTCCCAGCAGGCCACGTGCAAGTCCCAGTTCGGCTCGATGCCGACGGCTGAGATCAAGGCTGACTTGCCGACCTACAAGAATTTCGCCACCACTTACACGGCGATCGACGGCGACAAGGCGCTCGTCGGGAGCACGGGTAGCGTGTGCTACCCGAACACGACGTCCAAATGCGTCACCAACACCGACCCGGCCGCGATCTTCGACAGCGGCAAATCGTTCGCCACCCTTTGGAACGAAACAGTGAATTCGAAGAACAACAGTTACGCGCTCATCCCCCTTATCAAGGTCAATGGCGCCTGGTACGGCTATTCATCCAGCTTATGAGCCAGCCGTCATGCCCCCCGCCAGCGCCATGAAACACGGGCGCACCTGACTGAGCAGCCCGGTCCCGGATGACACGGTCATGGCGCCCGCCCTCAGGGCAGAAGCCGAATGGGTGCATGTGAGACCACTCTGACGACCGCGCACGCCGCGGAGGAGCAAGCGACAGTCCCTGGATCCCCGGAACCGGGTAAGCCGGACCCGCACCAAGGCCTGAGCTGGCTCACGATTCTGGATCCTGGGCTGGCCTGATGCTTTCACCTGCGCAGAGGGGGCTGGAGGCGGCGGCCCGGCAGCGGCTGGCCGACGGCCCCGGTCTGTGCCGGCTAGCCCGCACTGCGCTGTGACGGCTCGTGCCTGACCTGCGCGGCCCAGTCGCTGCGGGTCAGCTCATAGACGAAGTCATCGTGCTCGGCACCGGGCACCAGGTCAGCACCGGGGTAGCGGAACGTCCTGACCCGGCGCAGCCCGCACTTCTCCAGCACCCGCCACGAGCCGACGTTATCAGCCATCGTGGTCGCGACGATCCGGTCGAGGTGCGGGCGCCCGAATGCCGATGCGATCAGGGCACGTGCGCCCTCGGTGGCGAGCCCTCGTCCCCAGGAAATCGGGTACAGCCGGTAGCCGAGCTCCGTGCCGCCGGCCAGGCCGTAACTGCTGGCAGGCTTAAGGGAGAACCTCCCGGCCATCTGCCCCGTTTCCTTCTCGATAGCCGCGAAGGAGCCAAGGCCAACGGCCAGCTCCCGATACTCGCGCAGGTACTCCGGCAAGATCTTGGACTCGACCTCCGCGAGCGAGGGAGGCTGCAGAGTAATGAACCGCATGACACGCGGGTCACCGTACAAGGCGGCCAGCGGGCCGACATCCGCCTCGGTGAAGCACCGCAGCAGCATCCGCTCAGTCTCCAAGACGATGCGCACAGGCCAATGCAACTGCTGCCAGGCCGGCCAGCGCAAACAGGTTTACCCCCTCCAGCGGCAGCGGGTCGGCTGGCCCCGCACTACTCAAGCGCGTCCGCGGCCAGGTGAAGGAGCACCTCGCGCCTTGGCCGCGGCGTTCTCGTGACGCACGCGGGCCGGGGCGCTGCCCGCCTCAGCACATCGGATGTCCGGAGAGGCCGAAGCGTCGCCAGGCCGACGTGTTATTGATCAGCCTGGCGGCCTCATTTCAGCAGTGACGACGTGAGATCCTGGCTGGAATCCACGACGACGCACTTGATCGTCCGCTGACCCTTGGCCCAGGCCTGCGGCTGCGGATATAGGTAGATCAGTTTCATTGTCGCGGCCACCTTGGAGCGATCAACGACGGCCGCAACTCTCGCTTTGCAGCCCGGCACCGCCTGCGCGCGGAACGCGGCCTCCCCCGGGTATGCGGAGCCTTGGGCGGGCAGCTGCGCTATCACCTGAGCGCTGCGCAAGCTCGCGCACGGAACGACCGTTACCCGCCCCAGCCCCGAGTCGAGTTGGCTCCCCGGCGGGCTCTGGAAGCAGTCCCCGGCATGCAGCGAGAAGACATCGAGGTGCCCGCCCTTGGTGATCTGGCCCGTGGTGGCCGACCGTTGCGCGGCGGTCATGGAAGCGACCTTGATCCAGCGGGTGACGATCTCCTTGGCGCCGCCCGCCCACGAGCAGCCGCGCACCCCCGCCACCGGACGACCTCGCCTGCCGCGACCTCGTCCGCCGTCTCGCGATATCGGGCACCGGGGCCGTGCGCATGATGAGGTAGGGCTGGGGCGCCGACGCTAGGCGCCCCGAATTCCATGACGCCAGGGAGGTGGAAATGCCAGGGCTGGCCATCGCACGGATCGGGCTCGGCTGCGGCAATTTCGGCGGGATCGGCTCGGCGCCGGAGTTCTTCGGCCAGGGACTGACCGAGGACCAGGCGTTCGAGCTGATGGACGCGGCCTGGGCAGCGGGCATCACCCACTTCGACACGGCCGACGCTTACGGCGGCGGCCGCAGCGAGCGGGCCATCGGTCGCTGGATCCGGTCCCGCGGGGTCCGGCCGCGGCTGACGACCAAGACGTTCAACCCGATGCAGGCGGGCGCCGACCACGGCCTTGAGCCGGGCCGGATCGCCCGGCAGCTCCGCTCCAGCCTGGACCGGCTCGGCGTCGACCGGGTCGACCTGTACCTCGCGCACGATTACGACCCCGCGGTGCCGCTCGCGGATTCCCTCGGGGCCTTCCGCGCGGCTGCGGCGGAGGGCCTGATAAGCGGCTACGGGGTCAGCAACTTCGACACACGGCAACTGGCGGCCGCACTGCAGGCCGGCGAGCCGCAGGCCATCCAGAACAGCTACTCGCTGCTGGAGAGGCTGGACGAGCCGGGCCTCCTGCCCTTGTGTGCCGAGCGGGGGATCGCCTACCTGGCCTTCAGCCCGCTGGCGGGCGGCTGGCTGACCGGCAAGTACCGTCGTGGCGAGCCCTACCCGGCCGGCTCGCGGATGACCCAGCGGCCCGGGCCGTACGCCGGGCTGGTCACCGACCGGACCTTCGAGGCGCTGGCCAGGCTGCAGGCCATCGCGGCCAGTCGCGGCACGTCGATGGCCGGCCTCGCGCTCGCCTGGCTGCTGGCCGAT
>JAICUO010000252.1 GCA_025935815.1 Streptosporangiaceae bacterium | reverse complement strand
GACTAGCACTACAACGGCGCCGAGTCATGACGGCGTCGCGCGGCATATCCGATTCACTCGCCGACGGGCAGCCCCCCGAGCCCGGCCCGCCGCGAGTGCCGTGAGGTATGCCGCGTATCGCGGCATAACTCACGGCACTCGCGATGATCATGACGCGAGCGGCCGTCCCGTGACGTCACCGCGGCCCCGGATGCCCCCGCAGCATCGCCAGCAACAGATCGCCACGCGCTGTTGTCGTACTAGCTAGCCGGCAGCCGGGGACGCTCTCAGCCAGTTCTCCAGCTCGACATCCCCGAGATCGCGAGAGTGGGACTCGAACTGGACCGAAAGCTCGCGGCACTGCTGGAGGTCCTCGCTAGCCGGCCTGGGATACTGGCGGGCATGCGCTGGACCGTGCACAGCGAGAAGCCGCTGTACGAAGACGAGTGGCTCGACATCCGCCTCGCAGACGTCGAGCTGCCAGGTGGCCGCCACCTGGAGCACCGGCTGATCCGCACCCCGCCGGGCGCTGGCTGCGTCATGGTCAAGGACGGACGCGTCCTGCTGCTGTGGCGGCACCGCTTCATCACCGATACCTGGGGCTGGGAGATCCCGGTCGGAAAGATCGACCCCGGCGAGGACCCGGCCTACGCCGCCGCCCGCGAAACCGAGGAAGAGACCGGCTGGCGGCCTGGTCCCCTGACCCCGCTGCTGCGCGTCGAGCCCACGCCGGGCATCTCTGACTCCGTGCATCACATCTACCTCGCCGACGGCGCCGAGCGCATCGGCCCGCCCCTGGACGACTTCGAGTCCGACCACGTCAGCTGGGTACCGCTCGCGGACATCCCTACGCTGATCAGCCGAGGCGAGATCTCCACCGGCACCACCCTCGCCGCGCTGCTCTACGCGCTCACCAGCCAGCCGTCGCCGAACTGAAGCCCGAGCGCAGGTACAAGCGGCATGTTCGGCGATGCTAGGGTCAGCACCGATTCAGCACGGGGTCCGGAAACGACGGGAAACAACCGGCATCAATCGGACAATCGGGGCAGGAGAGCGCACCGCTCGACTCGGCCTCCAGACGGCCGTTGACGGCAAGCCGAACCGAGAAGCCGCAGGTCAGCGCCGCAGCACCGCTACTTCAGGAGTTGCCGCGCGATGACCATGCGCTGGATCTGGTTCGTCCCCTCGTAGATCTGGGTGATCTTGGCGTCGCGCATCATGCGCTCGACCGGGTAGTCGTTGACGTAGCCGTACCCGCCGAGGAGCTGCACGGCGTCGGTGGTCACCTTCATCGCAACGTCTGAGGCCAGGCACTTGCAGGCGGAGGAGATGTAGGTCAGGTCGGCCACCTTCTCGCCGTTCATCGCCCGCTCGGACTTGGCCGCCGCCGCGTAGGTGAGCTGGCGCGCGCCCTCCAGCTGCATCGCCATGTCGGCCAGCATGAACTGGATGCCCTGGAAGTCGGCGATTGCCTGGCCGAACTGCTTGCGCTCCTTCACGTACCCGATCGCGTAGTCGAGCGCGCCCTGGGCGATGCCGAGCGCCTGCGCCGCGATCGTGACCCGCGTGTGGTCCAGGGTGCGCAGCGCGATCTTGAAGCCCTCCCCCTCGGCCCCGATGATCCGGTCAGCGGGGATGACGGTGTTGTCGAAGTACAGCTCGCGGGTCGGTGATCCCTTGATGCCGAGCTTGTGCTCCGGCGCGCCGTAGGTGAACCCGGGATCGCCGTCTTCGACGACGAACGCCGTGATCCCGTTCGGCCCCTTGTCCGGGTCGGTGACCGCCATCACCGTGTAGAGCTTCGACACTCCGGCGTTGGTGATCCACCGCTTGACCCCGTTGAGCACGTACGTGTCACCATCGCGGACGGCTCGCGTGCGCATGCCGCCGCCGGCGTCCGACCCGGCCTCCGGCTCCGACAGCGCGTACGAGAACATCGCCTCGCCCCGGGCCAGCGGCGCCAGGTACTTCTGCTTGACCTCTTCCGACGCGCCCAGCAGCAGCGGCATCGAGCCGAGCTTGTTCACCGCCGGGATCAGCGATGACGTGGCGCAGGCACGGGCGACCTCCTCGATGACCAGCACGCTGGCTAGGGCGTCGCCGCCCGCGCCGCCGTACTGCTCCGGCACGTGGAGCGCGTGGAAGTCCGCCTTGACGAGCGCGTCGTGCACGTCCCAGGGGAACTCCGCGGTCCGGTCGATGTCGGCCGCGCGGGGCGCGATCTTGTCGGTGGCAAGCTCCCGGACGGCCGCGCGAAGCGCCGCGTGCTCTTCGGAGAGTTCGAACATGCTCATCCCCCGATCGTAGGCCGCGCAGTTCAGCGGCCCCAAGCAGAGATTGCCGCCGAACGCGCCGAGGGCGCGAGAACCGCCCCTGTCGAGGCAAGTTCTCGCGCCCTCGGGCGACGCCCTAAGCCAACCGGCGCCCTGGCACCGATAGCGGCTTCCCGCGTGGCCGCTCATTAAGCCACGCTCAGCCGCTGATCTGCGGAGGCGCCGCGGCTTCGTTGCTGAGATTAGGCGACGGCCTTCTTGCCGTCCGTGTCGGTGAGCCGCGGCATGGACGCCGCGTGCTTGGGCTGGTGCGGCTTGTCCTGGTGAGCGGTGGCCCGGGGCGGCTGAGCGGAACCGCGCGGTAGGGCGTGCTTGCCAGTGTTGCGCCCGACGACCCGCAGCGGATTACTCCGGCGGCTCCTCCCGGTGAAGGACATTGTTCCCCCTTGGAACTACAGACCCCGTTGGCGCAGTGCGACTTGTCCCTCCCACAAGCCACGTGAACGCTGGTCCCGTCCAGCATCCCTGCACGCAATAAAAGGGTGCCCCACGCCGCCAGCGCAAAAACCTAGCTTGCAGCGCCGTGGTTGAATCGTGATCACCTTGTCATCCGGCGTTCAGGCAGGTCATCACAAGGATGCGCGCAGGGCGGCGCCCTTAGCGTGGGCCTGGGCCGCCAGTTGCGCCTGGAATTCCCGCATTCGCGCCTGCAACCCCGGGTCAGCGCAGGCCAGGATGCGGACGGCGAGCAGTCCGGCGTTGCGGGCGCCGCCGACGGCGACCGTGGCCACCGGAACGCCGGCCGGCATCTGCACGATGGACAGCAGGGAATCCAGGCCGTCGAGGTACTTCAGCGGCACCGGCACGCCGATCACCGGCAGCGGCGTCACCGATGCGAGCATGCCCGGCAGGTGCGCCGCCCCGCCGGCGCCGGCGATGATGACGCGCAGGCCACGCCCGGCGGCCTGCTCCCCGTAGGCGAGCATCTCCCTGGGCATGCGGTGCGCCGACACCACGTCCGCTTCGTGCGGCACGTCGAACTCATCCAGTGCCTCGGCCGCCGCACTCATCACCGGCCAGTCCGAGTCGCTGCCCATCACGATGCCGACAACGGGCTGAGCTGGGGGGCGGTGAACCGTCATGGGCTTGAGCCTAGCCCTAGGGGCGGCCGGACACCGTGACGGAGTAGACGCTCACCCGGTACTGGCCGACCGCGAACGGCGGGAGCTTGGTGAACCAGATGACCACGTACCGGGCGCGGGTCGGCTTGACGAGGTGCAGCGTCAGCCGACCGCTGGCGTTCTGCGTGCTGGCCTGGGTGGACATCACGCTGAGGTCCGGAGAGTTGCCGACCGCGATCTGCAGGTTCGTGCCGCTGACGCTGCCGAGCCGGATCCGCAGGCTGGTGACGGTCACCGGGCTTCCCATGTCCAGCAGCAGGCCGGTACCGGACTTGAGCGCTCCGAACTTAGCGGTCGCGTACCAGTCGGTCTGCCACGGCTGAGCGGGATCACTGGCGACAACGTTCCCGGCCTTCTCCGGGTGGTCACCGTCCGCGGTGCCGGCCGGGCCGTACGCGGCGACCGACTGCACCGCCAGCTGGCGGGCCGGCACCGGCGCGGGCTTCGGCTTCGGCGCCGGGGTAGGAGGTGGCGACGGCGTTGGCGTCGGGCTGGGCGGCGGGGGGGTCGTCTCCAGCACCACGGTGGGGGTGACCGTAGCGGACGCGCCGGGGGCGGCGCTGGTGTGGCGGAGCTTGGCGACGATCTGACCGCTGGCCACGCCGACCACGCCCAGCACCCCGACGACGAGGATGGAGATCACGGTCGCCCACCGCCACCCCCGGACCCGCGAGCGCCTCGGGGACCTCGCCGGGGGCCGGCTGGAGCCGCCCGCCCCGCGGCGCAGGCCGGCCGGGGCCCGCTCAGCGGCCGGGATGGCGACCGTAGGCTCGGCGAAGGCCGCCTGGGCGACGGGAGCGGGGTCCGCGTCCGACACCGCGTCGTCGGCCCAGAACGGGTGGTAGTCATCGGAGGCCAGCGTCTCGGATTCCCAGGTCACCGGGTTCCACGACTGCGACCCCCAGGAGTGGTGGAAGGCCGGCTCGTCCACGATCGCCGGCTGGTCGGCGACCGTCGGGTAATCCTCGTTGATGTGGTGGTCGTCGAAGACGATCGCGGGCTGGTCCACGCGAGTGGGGAAATCACCCGGCCCCAATGGCTGGTCGAACACCGTCGGCTGGTCAAACGCGGCAAGCTGGTCAAACGTGGCAGGCTGGTCGAACACGGCCGGCTGGTCCTCGGCAACCGGCGGATCGTCCGCCACTGGCTCCTCATCAGCCGCGAGTTCCTCATCAGCCACGCCGTCTTCGGCGACCACGGCCTCCGCGTCCGCGCTGTAGCCAACCGCCGCTTCCGGCTCGGCGACTTCCTCCGGCTCGGCGACTTCCTTCGGCCCGGCGGCGTCCTCGGTGCCCGCGGCGTCCCCGGTGGCCGCGGCAGCCTCCGCTTCCCCGGCCGCGGCCGCGGCCTGCGAGCTGCTACTGATCGTGGGCCAGCCCGCGGGGCCGGCGCCGCGGGCGGCGTCGAACTCACGGATCAGCGGCTGCGGATCGACGCCCACCACCCCGGCGATGGCCCGCAGGTATCCCCGCACGTAAAGGTCGCCGCCCAGCGCGTCAAAGTCATCCTGCTCAATGCTGCGGATGACTGTCTCTCGGATCCTGGTGCGCTCGCTGACCTCGTTTACCGACAAGCCAGCGGCCCCGCGCGCATCGGCTATCGTTTCGCCGACGGTCACGCCGTCCTCCACCCACGCTCACAGTGCATTCGTGGGAAAGGTTAGTTCCAACAGGTCATCACAGTTCAGCAAACACGCAAAGTCGCAAGGTCGCAAAGTCGCAAGGTCGCGGTTAGTCTCCGTCCTCGGTGCCCCAGCGCAGGTAGCTCGCGGCCCGCCGGGCGCGCTCGCGCATCGAGGCGACGTCCTCACCGGGCGCGCCGACGATCGTCACGTGGCCTACCTTCCGGCCCGGCCGCACTTCCTTGCCGTAAAAGTGCACCTTCACGCCAGGGTCGGCCGCCATCACGTGTAGGTACCTGTCGTAAATGTCGGGGTCGTCGCCGCCCAGGAGGTTGGCCATCACCGTGTGGCCGCCGAGGACGGCCGGAGCCGGCGACCCCAGGGGCAGGTCGAGCACGGCCCGCAGGTGCTGCTCGAACTGCGAGGTCCGCGCCCCCTCGATCGTCCAGTGGCCGCTGTTGTGCGGGCGCATCGCCAGCTCGTTCACCAGCAGGCCGCGCCGGGTCTGGAACAGCTCCACGGCCAGCAGCCCGAGGACGTCCAGCGCGGACGCGATCCGCAGCGCCATCTCCTGCGCTTCGATCGCCAGCTCGCGGTTCAGCCCCGGCGCGGGCGCGATGACCTCCCGGCAAATGCCGTCCACCTGGACGGTCTGCACGACGGGATAGGCGGCGCCCTGCCCGGACGGCGAACGGGCCACCAAGGCGGCCAGCTCCCGGACGAACGGAACGAACTCCTCCGCCATGAGCACCACCCCGCGCGCGGCGGCCGCGGCGAGGACCTCGGCGGCCGCGGCGGCTGAGGAGACCACCCACACGCCCTTTCCGTCGTAGCCCCCGCTGATCGCCTTCAAGACCACCGGCCACTCCCCGCGCCCCACCTCTGAGACGTCGGCCAGGCCGGACACGGGGGCGAACCGGGGAACAGGCACCCTCAGCGCGGCCAGCCGCGCCCGCATGGACAGCTTGTCCTGGGTATAGCGCAGGGAACCAGGCCCCGGCCGCACTAGCGTGCCGGCCTTCTCAAGCGCCAGGAGGTGATCCGCGGGAACGTGCTCATGATCGAAGGTGATAACGTCACACCCGGCCGCGAACCCGGACAAGTCAGGCAGCGACATGTGCGAGCCGATCGCCACGTCACGGGTCACCAGCGCGGCGCTCTCGGAGGGCGCCTGCGCGAGGACCCGGAAGGTGGCGCCCAGGCCCACCGCCGCCGCGGCGGTCATCCGGGCGAGTTGCCCCCCGCCGACCATGCCGACCACGGGCATGCCCACCCCGGACAGCCGGGGAATGGGACCCGCGGGCGCGGTACCTGGGCTCTTCGATGAATCAAGCACGGGCCGTAGCCTATGCGACTGCCTATGGCGGAACCCGTGAATCCTGGGGTACAACAACCGCAACGGCCACCGATGCCCGTCGCCTCTCCATGAAGCCGGCAGCACCCGCTATAGCCGGCTACCCCGGCAAGACCGGCAGCATGAGTAGTACCAGCAGCACCAGCAGTGAGGACGCACCCGGCATGACGACGACTGCACCCGACGACATCGAGGTTAGAGAAGGGACGTACGGCGACCGAGTGGTCGCCGTTGAACCTGGCGGAGCGGAGTTCATCCCGCTCGGCGAGCGGCACGGACGCCCGATCCAGCTTTTCTGGACCTGGACGTCACCAAACATGGAGTTCGCCACGATCTTCGTGGGCCTGCTAGGCGTCTGGGGGCTGGGGCTCAGCTTCTGGTCCACGGTCGTCGCCATCGTGGTGGGGACCGCCCTCGGGGCCAGCACCCACGCCATCTTGTCCACGCTCGGCCCCACGTACGGCGTGCCGCAGATGGTGCTCAGCCGCCGTGGCTTCGGCTACTGGGGCAATGTCTTGCCCGCCGGGCTGAACTCCCTCGCCGGGGGGATCGGCTGGTTCGCGGTCAACAGCGTCAGCGGAGCGCTCGCGCTCAACTCCCTGACCAAGCTCCCCGATGTCCTGTGCCTGCTGATCGTGGTCGTGGCGCAGCTCGCGGTGGCGTTCTTGGGCCACAACCTGATCCACGCCTTCGAGAGATACGCCTTCCCCGTGCTGGTGGTCATCTTCTTGATCGCGTCGGTGTGGACGCTCAGCAAGGCGCACCCGGGCGCCGCCCACCAGACGATCCCGGGCGCGTGGCTGATCATCGTCGCCGCGACCTTCGGCTACGCGGTCGGCTGGAACCCCTACGCGGCGGACTACACCCGCTACATGAAGCCAGAGACCAGCAAGACCGCCATCGCGTTGTGGGCCGCACTCGGCCTGTTCCTGTCCTGCGTCCTGCTGGAGACCGTCGGCGCCGCCGCCGGGACGATCGCCAGCGTCGCCAAGGGGGCCGCCGCCAACCCGACCGCCGCCTTCACCAGCTTGTTCCCGACCTGGCTGGCCGACCTGACGCTGCTGGCGATCGCGATCGGCGCGGTCGCCGCGAACGCCGTCAACATCTACTCCGGGGCGCTGTCGTTCAACGCGCTGGGCTTCAGGCTGCCGCTGCACATCCGGCGGGCGATCGTCGCGCTCGGGTTCGGCGCGATCGGCTTCTTCGTCGCCTGGTCCGGCCTGTCGGACGCCGGCACCAAGTACACGGACTTCCTGCTGATCATCGCCTACTGGATCGCGCCCTGGCTGGCCGTCGTGTTCTGCGACATGTACCTGCGCCGCCGGCAGTCCGCCGATCAGATCGAGCACCTGCTGTTCAACAGGAAGTACACCAATTGGGCCGGCCCGGTCGCGATGGCGATCGGCGGCGGCGTCGCGATCGGGCTGTTCTCCAACCAGTCCAGGTACATCGCGCCCGTCCCCAGCAGCGTCCCCGCGCTGGGCGACCTCACCTTCGAGGTCGGATTCGTGCTCACCGCGGTGATCTACCTGTCGTGGCGGCTCATGGTGGACCGTGCCGTCAACAATGCGGCGACCAGCACTCGGGAGGTCGCCAGCTGACTAGAACCGGATCTTTAGGTGAGGTAGCTAACGTAGCCTCGAAGTTAAGCCGCCTAAGGGGGCAACCGTCTATGGTTCACCTGATTACCGCGCGCCTACGCCGCGTGCGGCACCTAGTGCCCGAGCTCGCCAAGTTCGGCGTGGTCGGCGCCACCGGTTCGGTGGTGGACTTGGGCGGCAGCGCCCTGCTGTACGGGACCTTTCACCTAGGTCCGATCACGTCGAAGGCGATTGCCCTGACCGCGGCTTGTGTCGTCACCTACCTGGGCTCCCGGTTCTGGACTTTCCGGCACCGGGAGAACCAGGCGGTCCATCGTGAGCTGATCCTGTTCATCGTCCTCAACGCGATCGGCCTGGTCATCGCGGAGATCGTCATCGGGACGACGGCGTATGCCTTCGGCGCGAAGGACCAGATCGCCTACAACGTGGCGAGCGTCATCGGAACCGGCATCGGCACGATCTTCCGGTTCTGGGCCTACCGCAAGTGGGTCTTCCTCGCCCCCGTCCCGGCCACCGCGGCCGACCCCGCCGACCTGGCCGCCGCTGACCCGGCCGCCGCGGCCGCCGCCGCCAGCGCAGCCGCCGCGACCCCGGTCCCGCCGGCGCCCGCTGCCAACGGCCGGCCGCGCAACGGGGGACCCCAGAAACCGAGGATCATCACACCGAACGTAACCGTGCTTCCCGCTCACTCCTCCCAGCCCACCGGGACGGGCAAGCGGCGGCCGACGAGTGGTTAGGCGGGACCGGTCCGGGCCTGCTGCCCCTGCCCGGCGGGCGGGTTACGGGGCAGGAACACCGCGAAGACGGGCGGCTTGCGCCTGGCCAAGACGATCCGGCCGCCGTCGGCGGCGGCCATCGTGCGCGCCAGGGAAAGCCCGAGGCCAGTGCCCTCGGGCCGTCCGCTGACGCTGCGCTCGAAGATCCGCGATACCAGCTCGGCGGGCACGCCGCCGCCCTCGTCCTCGACTTCGATCACCACTGACCGGGCCGATTGCGAGCGCCGGATCGTCACGGTCCCCGCGCCGTGCATGAGGGCGTTGTCCAGCAGCGTCGCGATCACCTGAGCGAGCCCGCCGGGGGTGAAATAGGCCTCGAGGCCGGGGTCCCCGGTGAGCACCATCTTGCGCCCGGCCCGCCGGAAGGCCGGCTCCCACTCCGTCATCTGCTGGGAGACGACCTGGTCGATGCCGCCCCGGCCGACCGAGACGGCGCCCACCCGGCGGGCGGGGCTGAGCAGCTGGGTGACCACGTCGGCGAGCCGCTCGGCCTGGGCGAGGGCGGCGGTTCCCTCCTCGCGAACCACCTCCGGGTCACCGGCGGCGGCGATCATCTCCTCCAGCCGCATCGACAGCGCGGTCAGCGGCGTGCGGAGCTGGTGCGAGGCGTCGATGGCGAGCTCGCGGTCGGCGGTGAGCAAGTGGGTGACGCGGCGGCCGGCGCTGTCGAGGCCGTCGGCGACCTGGTCGATCTCGGTCACGCCGTAGCGCCGCCCCACGGGGCGCGGGTCGCCGGTGCCCAGCCGTCCGGCCGCCTCGGCGAGTTCCTCCACCGGGCGGGCGGCCCGGCGGGCGACTACCCGGGCGACGCCGGCGGCTACCGCGACCGCGACGGCCAGCATGGGCAGCCCGAGGGAGAGCAGCCTGGCGTCACGGATCGCGACAGCGATCAGCAACGGAATGGTCCCGATCGCCACCGCCACCGCGGCGACCCCCGATGTCTCGCGCCAGAGCCGGTGTCGCACCCGCAACGCCCCGGGCGCTAGTCGCCGCGCTCGAAGCGGAAGCCGACGCCACGGACGGTGGTGATGTACATGGGGTTGTGCGCGTCGTCGCCGAGCTTGCGGCGCAGCCAGGAGATGTGCATGTCCAGCGTCTTGGTCGATGTCCACCACTTGGCGTCCCAGACCTCGCGCATGATCTGCTCGCGGGTGACGACCTTGCCGGCGTCTCGCAGCAGCACCCACAGCAGGTCGAATTCCTTGGTGGTGAGGTCCAGCTCAACCTCGCCGTGCCAGGCGCGCCGGGCCTCGGCGTCCACCCGCACGCCGCGCACGGCCGGGGGCGGCGCCTCCACCGTGCCCCGGCGCAGCAGCGCCCGCACGCGGGCCAGCAGCTCGGCCAGCCGGAACGGCTTGGTCACGTAGTCATCGGCGCCGGCGTCCAGCCCGACGACGGTGTCCACCTCATCGGCTCGCGCGGTGAGGATCAGCACCGGGGTGGCGTGCCCCTCGGCGCGGACCCGGCGGCAGACCTCAAGCCCGTCTAGCTCGGGCAGCCCGATGTCGAGCAGGATGAGGTCGATCCCGTCCGACAGCGCGCGGCCGAGCGTGGCCGGGCCGTCCTGGGTGACCTCCACCTGATAGCCCTCGCGGCGCAGCGCGCGCGATAGCGGCTCGGAGATGGACGTGTCATCTTCGGCCAGCAGAACTCGGGTCATGCCACAATAGTAAAACCCGAGTAAAATTCCGCAACCGACGGGGTGACACGGCGCGTCCATCGGGCCCGTCAGCCTCCCTCGTCCCACTCGGGGGCGGTCGCGCGCACCCGCTCTTCCTCCACGAGCTGGAACAACGTCGCCTGCAGATGCTCGACGTGCGGGATCTCGGTCAGCCGCACCTGCCCGTGCTCGCCCGGTGACTCCACGACCAGCGTTCCCGAGCCGAGGATCCGGTCCAGGATGCCGGTCTCGAACG
>JAICUO010000577.1 GCA_025935815.1 Streptosporangiaceae bacterium | reverse complement strand
CCCCGCCCGCCGCCCGGCGGCCAGCGGGCCCGCCCGCCGTCGGCTGCCCACGCGGTCCACGCTGGTCATCATCTCCGCGGCGGTCGCGCTGTGCCTGGTCGGCGGCATCGTCACCGCCGTTCGCGGGTCCGGGAGCCGGGCCGCGTCGGGCCTCACGATCGGGGACGGGACGCCACTGGTGACGACAGGGCCATCCGCGCCGCCATCGCTCGCGGGCGAGGGCGGCGCCGCGTCGGGGCCGGCGACTGGCAGCGCGTCGTCCCCGGGCGCGAAGGCATCCGCGAACACGCCGCCCCCGCCGGACTCGTTCTCGCTGGCCGCCCAGAAGGGGGTGGGCGCCTCGGCCGGCGAGGGTGTCAGCACGGCGCTCGCCGTGTCCGGTACGTCCTGGTACTACGACTGGGAGCCGAGTCCCTCGGGCATCGTCACGCCGCCCGGCGTGACGTTCGTGCCGATGATCAAGGACGCCTCCGACGTCAGCACGACCGTGCTCAACGAGGTCCGGCAGGAGGGTCGCTACCTGCTGGGCTTCAACGAGCCTGACCGGCAGAACCTCACCGTCGACCACGCCCTGGCCCTGTGGCCCCAGCTCGAGGCGACCGGCATGCTGCTGGGCAGCCCCGCCATCGCGTACGGCACCAACCGCAAGACGAGCTGGCTCGGTCAGTTCATGCTGGGCGCCCAGGCCCACGGGTACCGGGTCGACTTCGTGGCCGCGCACTGGTACGGCCAGCACAACTGGGACAACATCGCGGCGAATGTCGCTGAGCTGAAGAGGTACCTGACGCAGACGTACGCCCTGTGGGGCAAGCCGATCTGGCTCACCGAGTTCTCCCTCATCGACTTCCAGGACGGGCCGACCCCGCAGTACCCCACGGCGGCGCAGCAGGCCGCCTTCCTGACCGCGGCGACCACCATGCTGTCCACCATGCACTTCGTGCACCGGTACGCCTGGTACGCGCTGTCCGCGTCGGGCACCTCAAAGGGGACCGCCGCCCTGTACGACAAGACCGCGGCCGCCACCGCGGCCGCCGCCGCCTTCAAGAACGCCCCCTGAACCACGGGCGCCATGCCAGGCTGGCCTGATGACCACGGGCAACCATCCGCGCAGGGGGCTGAACCCGGACGCGACGATCGCACGGGAAGGAGCGCTGGCGCGGGTGCCGGGCGCCTTCCAGCCGGTGGTCGCGGCGGCGCGGGCCCAGCTGGCCACGGCGTTCGGCGGACGCCGGATGCACAGCGCCTACCTGTACGGCAGCATCCCGCGAGGGACCGCCATCCCCGGCACCAGCGACCTTGACCTGCTGGTGGCGCTCAACGATGAGCCGGCGCCCGCCGACCGGAACCTGGCCGATGGCGTGGAGCGCGGCCTGGACGGGGCGTTCGCGGTGATCAACGGGGCCGGCCTGCTGCTGTACAGCGCGGCGACCCTGCTCAGCGAGCTGGAGCGCCACGACCTGGGGTTCTTCGTCGCGTGCCTGTGCACGCCGCTGATCGGCCCCGACCTCGGCGGCCAGCTGCCGCGCTACCGCCCGACGAGCCTGCTGGCCCGGGAGACCAACGGGGACCTGGCCCTCGTCATCCCCCGGTGGCGTTCTCGCCTGGCCGAGTCGGGAACCGCGCAGCAGCGGGAGCAGCTGTGCCGGGGGGTGGCCCGCCGGCTCGTGCGCACCGGGTTCACGCTGGTCATGCCGCGCTGGGGCGGCTGGACGAGCGACCTGGCGGAAAGCGCGGAGGCGTTCGCCGCCTACTATCCGCAGCGCGGCGGGCAGATGCGCGCCGCCGCGCGGCTCGGCCGGGTCCCGGCGGCCGCCCCTGGCCAGCTGGAGGAGATGATCAACGACCTGGCGGTATGGCTCGTGGCCGAGTACACCAAGGTCCACGGGACTAAGGCACCCCGGGAAGCGGGGTTACCGCCAACCCAGGCCCAGGGCTACGTGCTTGAGGATCGCCTCGATGGCATGGGCGTTGTAGTCGACGCCGAGCTGATTGGGGACGGTGAGCAGGAGGGTGTCGGCGGCGGCGATCGCCTCGTCCTGCTTGAGCTGGGCGATGAGGGCGTCGGGCTCGGCGGCGTAGCTGCGGCCGAAGATCGCCTCCAGCCCGGGCCGGGTTACGGTGTAGCTGTGCCCGGTACCGGGCTGCCAGCGCGTCATAGCGTGCGTTGATGGCTTGCTATGCCTCATGGATCGCCAGCAGGTGCCCGAAGGTGCCCGGCCCGTCTTCGGCATCGTGTGCGTGATCCTGGTGATCTTCGCCATCGTGGCCCGGCTCGTCCCACGTGTCCGCAGCATCGGGGTACTTCTCTCGTAGCCCGGCGGCGGACTACAGTTCATCGGCACGTGCAAGCATGTCCGGCAGCGTCCCCAAGTCGATCACGATGTTGAGGCCGTTCTCAACGATGATGTGAACGCGCTTGACCTTGTTCGCGAAATCGCCGTCCATCGGAACCGGCTCACCGAAAGGAACCGGGGGCAAGTCTTCCTTGTGGGCAACCGCCCGGATGCCAACGGATTGCATGAACTGGTTGCGTCCGGGCACGTCCAGTTCTTCCCACCGTGCCCGAAGCGTCTTGCCGGTCTTCACGGACTCCATACGGGCCGGTTCCGGCTCACGCGCTGCAATGAGGTCCAGTTGTTCCTGTGCGCGCTGTCGTGCTGCCTCGTCGGCGCTGACATCCTGCCTCGTCGCCCGGCCGCCAGCGATCTTGCTGGACAAGTGCCCGATGGTCTCGGCAAGCCTGGCCACGTCTTCCGCGTAGGCGCGACCAGGGATCAGCTTCCGTTCGGTCAGTTCGTACCAACCGGCCTCAGACAGCAGTGCGCCAATCACTACCTCTTCCAAGCGTTCCGCGTTGAGGCGCTTGGCAGAGCAACGCCCGTCCCGAAGGTGGGAAGAGTGGCAGTGGTAGTAGCGGTAGGCGTACGTGACCGGTTCGCCCCTGCGGTCGCTCGGGTAGCTCTTCCGGTTCGTCGTCGTGCTGTGCATCGATGCGCCACACGTGCAGTAGGCCACGCGGAGCAACGGGGACGTGTTGACCTTGACGGGCGCGCTGTTCAGCGCCAGACGGGACTGTACGGCCTCGTAGACCTCACGAGGGATCAAGGGTTCGGCCCGGTAGACGACGAAACCGTCAGTGTCCCGGAGGGGTTCTCCGTCCGTGTTCACGACAGCGCCCACGACAGCAGGGGACTTGAGGATCATGCGGACGACGGATGCAGCCCACGGGGTATCGGTCAGCGGCTTGCCGTTGCGCTTGCGGATGACGTTCTTCGGGCTGGGAACGCCCGACTCCCGTAGCCAACGGGCGATAGATGCCATCGGTTCACCCTTGAGAAACCGGCCTGCCATCTCGGCGACTAGGGGCGCATACTCCGGGTCCGGTTCGTATCCCCAGTTCTTGGCCAGTTTGACGGGCATGTAGCCGAACGGGACCATGCCGCCCGTGTACTTGCCGTCCCGCACAAGCTTGTCGTGAGCGTCCTTGACCCGTGCCCCGATGACCTCACGTTCGTACTGCGCGAACGTCATGAGCATGTGAGCCATGACGCGTCCCTCTGGCCTCGTTAGGTCCATCATGGGGTCAAGGATGATCAGGGACTTGCCGTGCGCCTCAAGCCAGCTCAAGAGCGCTGTGAAGTCGAAGAGCGACCGGGATACGCGGTCCAGCTTGGCCGCGCACAGCGCGTCCCATGCGTCTAGCCGGTCCTCACGCAACCAGGGGCCAAGGCCGTCCCGATCGAACGGGTTTACAGCGCCCGACACGTCCAAGTCATAGTCTCGCTCAGTGATCGGGACCAACTCATGGTCCCCTAGCGCCGCGTACTGCCTAATCTTGCCCATCTGGCGTTCGGGCGACGTGGTGTTCTCAGTGACGAGGCTCAGACGGATCACTGGCAGGATGCGCACTGGGGTTCCCTCTGCGGTGGACGTTTGGGTCAAGCTTAGTATTGATGCTCTTAGCGCATGTCGATGACGGCCGTGCCGATCTCGATGCGGCTGGTCCTGGCGCCGATCGCCGCCAGCAGCGGGAACGGGGAGGCGAGCTGGCGGGCGAAGTGGTGCACGCGGAAGTACGCGCCGTCGGCTCCGAGGTCTTCGGCCGCTTGCGCGAGGTCGACCGACTGCAGCAACGCGTCGGACGCCGACCGCGTCTGCGATCCCGGCGAGTTCGACCAGTGCCCGAAGGAGAGGAAGCCGATGTGTTTCATCACGGGTGCTTCAACACGGGCGGCTATGACGGCATTCCTAGGGGATCGCCCCCGGGGCGAGCAGGGGGAAGTGGCAGGCCGTGCGGCGGCCGGGCGCCACCTCTCGCAGCGGCGGCCGCTCGGCCGCGCAGAGCTCGACGGCGTACGGGCAGCGGGTGCGGAACACGCAGCCCGACAGGCCGTCCACCAGGTCGGGCACGTCCCCGGCCAGCAGGATGCGCTCGCGGGGCAGCGCCCGGCCGGCCGCGCTGGGCATCGCGATGCCGGCTTCGGCCTGGGCGGCGACCTCGCTGGCGATCTCGGGTGCGGCTGACAGCAGGGCCTCGGTGTAGGGGTGAGCGGGCCGCGCGTAGAGGCTCTCGGACTCGGCCAGCTCCATGATCTGCCCGAGGTACATCACGGCGATCCGGGTGGAGACGTGGCGCACCACGCCGAGGTCGTGCGCGATGAAGACGTAGGTGAGATTGAGCTGGTCCTGCAGGTCGGCGAACAGGTTGAGCACCTGCGCCTGGATCGAGACGTCCAGCGCGGACACCGGCTCGTCGGCGACGATCACCTTCGGCTCCATGGCCAGGGCGCGGGCGATGCCGACGCGCTGGCGCTGCCCGCCGGAGAACTCGTGGGGGTAGCGGTCGGCGTGGCTGGCGTCCAGGCCGACCACGTGCAGCAGGTCGCGGACCCGGTTCTCGCGGGCGCGCCGGTCGCCGTAGCCGTGCACCTCCAGCGGCTCGGCGATGATGTCGCCGACCCGGCGGCGCGGGTTGAGCGAGGCGTACGGGTCTTGGAAGACGAGCT
>JAICUO010000503.1 GCA_025935815.1 Streptosporangiaceae bacterium | reverse complement strand
GTCCCCGTCGTGGCGCCGCACGCGTTCCGCCGGGTACTCGGCGACCTGGGCAACGCCACCGATGAGGACGTGGCCTCGGCCGTTGAGGCGGCCCGGGGGGCCGCCCCTGGCTGGCGGGCACTGTCGTTCGACGACCGGGCGGCGGTGTTCCTGCGCGCAGCCGACCTGCTGGCCGGCCCATGGCGGGCCACGCTGAACGCGGCGACCATCCTCGGCCAGTCCAAGTCGGTCTACCAGGCGGAGATCGACGCGGCGTGCGAGCTGATCGACTTCCTGCGCTTCAACGTCGCGTACGCCCGGCAGCTGCTGGCCGAGCAGCCAGGCTCTGGTCCAGGGACACGGAATTCCATGGATTACCGGCCCCTGGAAGGGTTCGTGCTCGCGATCACCCCGTTCAACTTCACCGCGATCGCGGGGAACCTGCCGACCGCTCCGGCCATGCTCGGCAACGTCGTGGTCTGGAAGCCATCGCCCACCCAGCAGCTCGCCGCGCACTACACGATGCGGCTGCTTGAGGCAGCCGGCCTGCCGCCCGGCGTGATCAACCTGGTCACCGGCGATGGCACCGCGGTCTCGCGGGTCGCGCTGGCCCACCATGAGCTGGCCGGCATTCACTTCACCGGGTCCACGGGAACGTTCCAGCACCTGTGGCGAACCGTGGGCGCCAACATAGGGAACTACCGCGATTACCCCCGGGTGGTGGGGGAGACCGGCGGCAAGGACTTCGTCATCGCGCATCCCTCAGCCGAGCGCGCCGGCCTGGTCACCGCGCTGGTCCGCGGCGCCTTTGAGTACCAGGGACAGAAGTGCTCGGCCGCCTCGCGCGCCTACATCTCCCGGTCGCTGTGGGAGTCCGGGGTCAGGGACGGGCTGGTGTCGGCCGCCCGGTCACTGTCATTCGGGGACGTGGGCGAGGACCTGTCGCTGTTCGGCGGCGCCGTCATCGATTCACGGGCGCTGGCCAGGCACGCCGAGGCGTTCGAGCGGGCCCGGTCCCGCCCCTCGGTATCGTTCCTGACCGGGGGAGAGATCAATGACGCGGAGGGATACTTCGTCGCCCCGACCGTGCTGGAATGCACCGACCCGACTGACGAGGTCTTCCGCGACGAGTATTTCGGCCCCATCCTCGCGGTGCACGTCTACGACGACGGCGCCTTCGACGCGGTGGTCGACCAGGCGGCCGACGTGGCCGCGTACGCGCTCACCGGCTCCGTCATCGCGACCGACCGCGCCGCGATCGCCGCGGCCTCGCAGCGCTTGCGCTACTCGGCGGGCAACTTCTACGTCAACGACAAGCCGACCGGCGCCGTCGTCGGCCAGCAGCCATTCGGTGGCGCCCGCGCCAGCGGCACCAACGACAAGGCGGGCTCGGTGTTCAACCTGATCCGCTGGGTCTCCCCGCGCACCATCAAGGAAACCTTCGTCCCCGCGGCCGACCACAGGTATCCCCACATGGGTTAGCCGGCCCAAAGCGCACCTCACCCACTAGGCTGGCCGCACGGCGCGGCACTCCCGGAGGCGTGACATTCAGCGGTTGGTTCTGTGGAACGTCGACCTGACACTGGTCGACGTGGCGAGGGTATCGCGAGCCGCGTTCGCCGAGGCGTTCAAGAAGGTCACTGGCCGCCCGCTGGTAAAGCTCCCGCAGACGGCGGGGCGCTCGGAGCCGGAGATGTTCTTCGACGCGCTGGCACTCAACGGCGTGAGCCTGCGCGGCGACGATTCCGAGCGCCTGCTCGCTCCGTTCGGAGCCGAACTAGCCACGTCGCTGGCCGCCCGGCGCGACCTGCTGACCGTCGAGGGCCGGCTTTTGTCCGGCGCGCGGGAGTCCCTGGCCGCCGTCGCGAAGCTCAACGGCGTCGTCCAGTCGGTGCTCACCGGGTCCAGCAAGCCCAACGCCGCGCTCAAGCTGCACGCCTTCGGCCTGGACAAGTACGTGGACCTGGGCGTCGGCGGGTACGGCTCCGAGGCCTACCCGCGGGGCACGCTGCTGCAGGTGACCCGGCAGCGCGCCGAGGAGAAGTACCGCATGAGCCTGGGGGACGGCGCGACCGTCTACATCGCCGACTCCCCGCGCGACGTGGAGGCAGCCCGCGTCGGCGGCGCCAGGTCAGTCGCCATCGCCAGTGGCCGTGCCAGCACCTCGGAGCTCCGGGACGTCGGCGCCACCTACGTGCTCCCGGACCTCACCGACCCCAAGCGCCTCATCGACATCATCACCGGCTAGCGTGGTGCGATCGCGGCCCGGGACAAACCAGCCGTCCGCTACCGCCATCCCCGCTCCCGCGCATGATCGTGTGTTGTCAGTGACAGCCCAGTATCGTTTTGGGGGCGGCCCGGTGGCGGGGCGCTTCCGGCATCGGGAGGAGACGCGGCGTGGGCGAGTTCGTGCGGGTCGAGGTGGCCGACCAGATCGCCACCATCCGGCTTGACCGGCCGAAGATGAACGCGCTGAACGCGCAAGTCCAGGGCGAGATCGCCGAGGCCGCTGAGCAGGTATCGGCGGACCCCACCGTGGCGGCGGTCATCCTCTACGGCGGCGAGCGGGTCTTCGCGGCGGGCGCGGACATCAAGGAGATGGCCGACCTCGGGTACGCCGACATGACGGAACGGTCGGCGCGGCTGCAGGCCTCGTTCAGCGCCGTGGCGCGGATCCCCAAGCCAGTTGTCGCCGCGGTCGCCGGCTACGCGCTGGGTGGCGGGCTGGAGCTGGCGCTGTGCGCGGACTTCCGGGTGCTCGGCGAGTCGGCGAAGGCCGGGCAGCCGGAGATACTGCTCGGCATCATCCCCGGGGCGGGCGGGACGCAGCGGCTGCCCAGGCTAATCGGGCCGTCCAAGGCTAAGGACCTGATCTTCAGCGGACGGCACGTGAGCGCGGCCGAGGCGCTGAGCATGGGGCTGGCGGACGCCGTGGTGCCCGACGCGGAGGTGTACTCGGCCGCGCGAGCGATGGTCGCGCGGTACGCGGGCGGTCCCGCGATGGCGCTGCGGGCAGCCAAGCAGGCGGTGGACACCGGGCTTGAGGTAGACCTGGGGACCGGGCTGGAGATCGAGCGGCTGCAGTTCGCCGCGCTGTTCGCCACCGCGGACCAGAAGACGGGCATGCGCAGCTTCATCGAGAACGGCCCGGGGAAGGCGACGTTCAGGGGCCGCTAGCTTCCGGGATAATAGGAGATATGACCGAGCCTGACGACGCGCTCTCCTTGGAGATGGTCGCCGCCGCGCTGCGTGCGGATAGCGCGGATGCGACGATATACGCGCGCGTGCTGACCAACTCGCTGACTGAGGCGCTGCCTCCCGGCTACGTGACCGTGGAGCGGGAACGGTCCATGTCGGACCGGATGAAGGGGCGGCCGGGGGAGATCTCCAAGGTTGTCGTCCGGCTGGGGGATCAGCTCATGACGCTCGCCGTGCGCGGCGGGCAGCCCACGGCGGAGATCTGCCGGGAAGTGCGCGGCGTCGTCTTGTCCCGGCAGGCCGTCCCCGTTCACGAGTGGGCCAGCGCCCTGGCCAGCGCCCTCGTCGATCACGCCGAGGGCAACGCCGCCGCCGCGGCCGCCCTGCGGCGCCTGGTCCTGGGTTCTTAATCTGAGCGTTAACCGCAACCAGTGGTGGCGGTGCGTACTCTGGATGCGATGCCTGCACTGGAATCGCTGCCGAGCAAGATCGGCCCGTACCGCATAGTCGAGAAGATCGGCGAGGGCGGGATGGGCGTGGTTTACCTCGCCCGTGATGCCGAAAGCCGCCAGGTCGCGGTCAAGGTCCTCGGCGCCACCGTGGCCAGAGACCCCAACGCGCGTGCCCGGCTGGCCCGCGAGGTGGACACGATGCGGCGGGTGCAAAGCCCGTACGTCGCGGAGATCGTCGACGCGGACATCAGCGGCAAGTCACCCTATATCGTCACCAGGTACGTGCCCGGCCAGACGCTGGAGGACGCCGTCCGCCAGGGCGGGCCACTGCGGGGGGAAGCGCTGGCGCGGCTGGCCCATGGGCTGGCCGCCGCCCTGGCCGCGATCCATGCCGCCGGCGTGGTCCACCGTGACCTCAAGCCGGGCAACGTCATGCTCGACGGCAGCGACCCCATGGTCATCGACTTCGGGATCGCGCACGTCGCCGACGCCACCCGGCTGACCCAGACCGGCCTCGTCATGGGGACGCCCGGCTACCTGGCCCCTGAGGTCATCGAGGGCGAGCCGAGCAGCGGTGCCTCCGACGTGCACTCCTGGGCCGCGACGGTGGCGTTCGCGGCGACCGGCAGGCCGCCGTTCGGCGGCGGTACGTTCCAGTCGATCTTCTTCCGCGTGCTGCAGGGGCAGGCAACGCTTGACGGCGTCCCGGGGGCGCTGCTGCCGCTGGTAACCGCGTCGCTCTCGCCAAGCCCGCGCCACCGCCCCACGGCCGCGTGGCTGGCCGGCCAGTGCGCCGGCCTCGACCTGAACGCCGCCGCGCCGCCGACGACGACGCTAGGACCGGGCGGGACGCTCGTAGGGGCGCCGGACGGGTTCGTGCCGCCGGAGAACTACGCCCCCGGCCAGCAGCGGGTTAACGGCGCGGTGAATGGCTACGGCGGGCCGAACGGCTACGGGCCGAATGGCTACGGACCGAACGGCTACGGCGGCGCGCCGGCGGGCGCGCCCTACGGCATCGCGCCGGCGTACGGCAACGCGCCAGCGTATGGCGGGTCCCTGCTTCCGGCGCCGGCCGAGGTGGCGGGGGATGTCGCGGACCTGCTCCCGCCGGTCAGCTACGCACCGCCGGCGCCCGTCCCGCCGGCGAACGGACGGGACTCGCGCGGGCCCGCGGCCGGCGCGTCGCCCAGTGCCCGGCAGTACGGCCCGGCCGGGCCGGTTCCTGGCCCCCGGCCCGCGCCTCGGCCGGTGGCCGGGCTCGGGCTGATCGGCCTCGCCTTCGGGGTCGCCGCCGTCGCGCTGGCCATCGTCGCCCCGGTCGCCGGGACACTCGTGGCGCTGGCCGCCATCACGCTGCTGCGGGCCGCTGACAAGGCGGAATCCGCGCTCGCGGCCCGTCGCTCGGCGTACGGGGCGCGGGCCAGCGACGTGGTCGTCGTGATCATCAGCGCGCCCTGGGCCGTGGTGAAGGCGCTGCTCACCACGGCCGCGCTCTTGCCCCTGGCCCTCATCGTGGCCGCGCTCGCGGCGGGTGCCTCGGTGATGTTCGGGCACACTACCAGCTTGCCCTACGCGGGCAGCTGGGCAGCGGGCGCCGCCATCGCCTGGTCCGCCGTCGGGCCGGGATCGGCCAGTCCTCGCCGGCAGCTGCGCCGGATGACGTCCGGGGTGGTGCGCTCCCAGGGCGCGATGCTGGTCGCGCTCATCGCCTGCTGGTCGCTGGCCGCGGCGGCCGTCTCCTCCGCGTTTGCCCAGCCGCCGCTGCTGTGGCCCGGCACGACCTGGATGCTGCCCCACCTGCCGTCCCTGGGCGACTCCCTACATAGTGTCCAGCAATGGCTCTTGCGGCACGCCGTGAGCGTGCTGCACGTGCCCTGAGCCGTAGTCCGCGAGCGGACGGACCAGGCCGAGCGCGATCACCTCGTTGGCTAGCCGCGTGCGCCGGTTCGCGCCTGCGGGGATGCGGAACTTCTGGTACAGCCGGACAAGGTGCTGCTTGACCGCGGCCTCGGAGACCACCATGTCCCGGGCGATCTCGCGGGGGCTGGCGGGCGTGACGAACGCGTCGTCGGACAGCGCGGGACGACAGAGCGAGACCAGCACGTCAAGCTCGCGGCGAGTCAGCTCGGGCGCGGCGGAGCGGCGCAGCTCGGCTTCCGCGGCAAGCTCCTCGCGGGGGATGCCCTCGATCTTGCACCGCGAGGTGCCGAAGGTCACCACGTCCCCGTCCTCGAGCAGCCTGCGCCCCACCGGCCGCCCGTTCACCCGTGTGCCGTTGCGTGATAAACCGAGATCTTCGACGTAGTAATAC
>JAICUO010000674.1 GCA_025935815.1 Streptosporangiaceae bacterium | reverse complement strand
CTGCGGCTGGTCCCGGCGGACATCGCGCCCCGGGCCAGGGCGCAAGTGCTGCTCGCCGCGACCCACTGGGGCGAGATGCGCTACAGCCAGAAGTACCGGATGTGGGCGGAGGAGGCCCTGCGGATCTCCCGCGCGACGGGCGACCTCGCCGCCCAGTCCCACGCGCTGCTGACCATCGCGCTGGCCGAGGCTGATCCGGGATCGCTGGCCAACTCGGGCAGCGAGACGCTCGCCATGATCGCGCAGGCGCGCGAGCTCGCGCTGCGCGCGGGCGCCTACCAGCCCGCGGGCCGGGCGACAGTCTTGGAGTCGCACCTGCTGTGCGGCGCCGGTGAGTACGAGCGCGCCGCCGCCGTCGCCCGGCAGGGGATCGCGGACTCCAAGAAGCACGGGCTGACGCGGACCTCCGGCGCGTTCCTGGCCATCAACGTCATCGAGCCCCTGCTGGCCTCCGGCGCCTGGGACGAAGCCCTGCGGGTGGCCGACGAGGCCCTGGACCTCATGCCGCCGCCGATGACCCGGGTCGGGCTGTGGATCTCCTGCGGCCTGATCGCGGCGGCCCGCGGCGACACCGAGACAGCCGCCAGGCAGGAGGCGGCGGCCCGGGCGGTGCTCGCCAGCGCCCGCTACGAAGACCAGTATCACCTGGTCCTGGGGTGGCTGGAGGTCGCGCTGCACCTGGCTTCGGGCGACCCGGTCGCCGCCGTCGCCGCCACGGCCGCGGCCCTGGACTCCTTCGACCTGTCGGTGAGCAGCCCCCGGTATACCTGGCCGCTGCTGGCCATCGCGGCCCGCGCGGCCCGCGTCGCCGCGTCCGCGCCCGCCCCGGGGGCGGCGGACGCGGCCGCCCTGATGGAGCGGTTGCGCGGAGCGGCGGAAAAGACGGAGGCGTTCGGTCCCGTCCAGCACGCGTGGCGGCTGACGTTCACCGCCGTCGCCGCGCCCGCGGGGCTGGCCGCCGCCGGCCGGCTCGCGGCATGGGACGCCGCCGTGGCCGCCTGGGAAGCAGTGGGCCAGCCCTATGAGACCGCGACGGCGCTGGTTGACGCGGCCAAGACGGCACTTGAGGCCGGCGCCGGACGCGAGGCGCGGGAGGACGCCGCGAGCCGCCTGCGGCGGGCCGCGCCGCTCGCCGCCGGGCTGGCCGCGCACCCGCTGACCGACGAGATCGCCATCCTCGCCCGCCGGGCCGGGATCACGCTGCCCAGCGACGGCGTGCCCAGCGATGGCCGGCCGGCCGCCAGCGAGCGGCCCGGGCTCGGGCTGACCGCCCGCGAGTTCGAGGTGCTCCGCCTGGTCGCGGCCGGGCAGTCCAACCAGGAAATCGCCGACGCGCTGTTCATCACCCGCAAGACCGCCAGCGTGCACGTGTCCAACATCTTGGGCAAGCTCGGCATCGCCAGCCGCACCGAAGCCGCCGCCAAGGCCCATGCCCTGCGCCTGTTCGACGGCCCCGCCCTCAGTGACGCCCCGGCTTCATAGCGGCAGGCGCGGCGACCCGTGCCCGGCCTGGCCCTAGGGTGGGGGAACGTGACGAAAATGGAGATCCGGCCGCTGACGGCTGACGATGACCTGGACGCGCAACGGGACCTCGGGGAGCGCGCCTTCGGAGCGATGCCCCCGGCCGTGCGGGATGGCTGGCTCCGCAGGAACGCGCTCACCGTCGCCGCTGGGCGGTACCTCGCCGTGTTCGACGGCTCCCGCCAGGTCGGCGGAGCGGCCTTCTTCGACATGCGCCAGTGGTGGGCCGGGCGCGAGCTTCCCATGGCGGGGGTCGCCAGCGTCAAGATGGCCCCCGAGGCACGTGGCCAGGGCACCGGCCGCCGGCTCATGACCGAGCTGCTGCGCGAGATCGCCGAGCGCGGCTACCCGCTGTCGGCGCTGTACCCGGCGACGATGCCCATCTACCGGTCGCTCGGGTGGGAGCTGGCCGGGGGCCGGTACCAGGCGACCATCCCCACCCGCTCCCTGCGTGACCTCGTCCCGCCCGACGCGGCCGTCCCCGGCCGCAGCCTCCCGGTCCTCCGCAAGGCCACCGTGGCCGACGCGGCCGGCGTCATCTCGGTACTCGGCCGCGCCCATCAGGCCGCGCGCGACTGCGGGCCGGTCACCCGCGACCTCGCCTCGGTCGAGGACTGGCTCGCCCACGGCGAGGAGTACCGGTACCTCGGCGATGACGCCTTCCTGGCCTACGAGTGGCAGCGAGGCAACACGGGGCTTTTCGCCGGCTGGCTGGCGGCCGCCTCCCCGGAGGGCACCCGCGCCTTGTGGTCGCTGCTGGCGGCGCACTCCTCCACCGCCGATACCGTCGAGGTCCGCACCTCACCGGATAACCCGGTCTGGCTGTTGCTGCGCGAGCGCGACGCCAGGCTGGTCAAGCTGTCGAAGTGGATGCTGCGCGTCGTGGACGCCAAGGCGGCGATCGCAGGGCGGGGCTTCCCCGACGGTGTCAGCCTCGCGGTCCGGCTGACTATCATCGACGATTGCCTGCCACGGAACTCCGGCCGCTGGGACCTGGTAATCGACGGCGGCCAGGGCCGCCTGGAGCGCGCCGCGACTGGCAGTACCGCACCTGGCAGTACCGCACCTGGTAGCGGGAGCGGTACCGGGACGCTGACGCTGGGCGCGCGCGGCCTCGCCGCCTTGTACGGGGGCACGCCCGTGGCAACGCTGCGCCTGGCCGGGCTGGCGGCCGGCGGCAGCCCGGCGGGCGACGCCGCGCTGTCGGCCGCGTTCTCCGGGCTGGCGTTCATGCTCGACGACTTCTGATAACAGCAAGAGGCGCTGGGGCGCCAGGCGCGACACGCGGGGGGAGTGCGGGACGCGGAGGGGGTCGGGGCGGTATGGTCAGGGCGAACAGATGTTCGCCGCAGCGGGTCGGGCGTCCTTGTCGGGCATACGGTGATCGGATGGTGACGCGGGATGGCGGGCTACGGGCAGGCGCGCCCCGCCCGGGTGCTCGGCGTTGACCCGGGGCTGACGCGGTGCGGGCTGGGCGTGGTGGACGGCGTGCCCGGGCGGCCGCCCAAGCTCGTGGCGGTCGGGGTGGTCCGGACCGGGGCCGATGAGGGCATCGCGGCCCGGCTGCTGGCGATCGAGACGGAGATCGAACGGTGGCTCGATAAGTACCAGCCGGACACGGTGGCCGTAGAGCGGGTCTTCAGCCAGCACAACGTGCGCACCGTCATGGGGACGGCGCAGGCGGGCGCGGTCGCGATCGTCTGCGCGGCGCGGCGCGGCCTGCCGGTCGCGCTGCACACGCCGAGTGAGGTCAAGGCCGCGGTAACCGGAAACGGCCGCGCGGACAAGGACCAGGTGACGACAATGGTGAGCCGGCTGCTGCGACTGGAGGAGCGGCCCAGCCCGGCCGACGCGGCCGACGCCCTCGCGCTGGCGATCTGCCACCTGTGGCGCGACAGCGCGATCTTGCGGCGGGCGGCGCTGAGCCGGGCAGGCCTGGAGAATCAGCGGGCCAGGAGATGAGCGAAGGCGGCTTGGTGGGTAGCCGCGCGGGAGGTAAGAAATGATCGCGCACCTGCACGGGACCGTCGCCGGCGTCAGCCCGGACGGCGCGGTGATCGACGTCGGCGGCGTGGGGCTGCGGGTTCAGTGCACCCCGGACACGCTGGCGACGCTCAAGCCTGGCGAGCCCGCCCGGGTAGCGACGTCGCTGGTGGTCCGGGAGGACTCGCTGACGCTGTTCGGCTTCGGCAGCGACGATGAGCGAAACGTCTTCGAGCTGCTGCAGACCGCCAGCGGCATCGGGCCCCGGATCGCCCTGGCCATGCTCGCGGTGCACTCACCGGACGCGCTGCGCAAGGCCGTCGCCAACGAGGACGTGAAGGCGCTGACCATGGTGCCCGGCATCGGCACCAAGGGCGCGCAGCGCATCATCTTGGAGCTGAAGGACCGGCTGGGCGCCCCCGGTGACCTCACCGGCGCGCACGGCCCGTCGCCGGCGGCCAGGACCGCCTCGTCCTGGCGGGACCAGGTCGCCTCGGGCCTGATGAACCTCGGCTGGTCCGCGCGCGACGCGGACGCCGCCATCGCCGCCGTCGAGGCGGAGTACGAGCAGGCCGGCGGGGCCACCCCCGACGTGGCCACCGCCTTGCGGGCCGCCCTGCGCAAGCTGAGCAAGGCATAGGGGCACCGGTGAG
>JAICUO010000609.1 GCA_025935815.1 Streptosporangiaceae bacterium | reverse complement strand
CGCCGGGGAGGTGACCTTGACGGACAGGCGGGCGGCGTTCTCGTGCCCGAACTTCACCTTCGCGGCCGACAGGGCCAGCGCGACCACCGAGACGGGCCTGGCGACGACGAGCCTGGCCGGCGCGGACGTGGCGCTGACGAAGCCGTTGCTGCTGGCATAGCTGGCCGTCAGCTGGTACGTGCCGGGCTTGAGCACCTTGGCGGGCAGCGTCCAGGTCGCGCCGCCGGCCGCGTTCAGGGTGACGGCCGCCAGCTTGGCCGACCCCGCCTTGACGGTGACGGTCCCCGCCGGGGTGCCGCCGGTCCGCGGCGTGACCGTGATGGTCACGCGCCCGGCCTGCTCCTGGCCATAGTTGACTTTGGCGGCGCTCACGGTGAGCGCCGCCGAGGCGGCGGTTGACTCATCGGCAACGAAAGCGTGCGCGTGGCCGGCCACGTCGGTGTATGTCCCGGCCAAGGCGCAGGTGCCTGCCGAGCCGCAGGAGACCTGGCCCAGGCCCGGGTTGGCCTGCAGGGGAGCCTGCCCGGCGGTGACATTGCCCCAGGTGCCGCCGCTCTCGTCAGCGACGAACACGTGGAAGCCCGTGCCCACGACCTCGTATCCTCCGGTGACGGCGCAAGCTCCAGCGCCCGCGCACGATACCGACCTGGCCACCCAGTGATTGGACCTGAAGGCGGCGTCGCCGGGGATCTCGATCGCGTTCCCCCAGGTGCCGTTGGTCTCGTCGGCGACGAACGGCAGGATGCCGGCTGCAGTGGAAAAGGTGCCGCTGGCGGCGCAGTTGCCTGGCGTCGCGCAGGAGACCGTCGTCGGTACGGCCGGGCCGCTGGTGCTCATGACGTTGAGCGCGGGGATGGGCGTGGGGGTCCCCCAGGTGCCGTTCCGCTCGTCGAGGACGTACCCCAGGGTCCGGCCAGTTGAAGCGACGAAGTAGGTCCCGACGACCGCGCAGTTGCCCCCCGACGCGCAGGACACCGAGTTACCCAGGTTGGGGTCAATGAGCGTGGCGATGTCCGGCAGCCGCCACGTCCCCGCGTTCTCCTCCGCGATGAGCGCTACGGCGCCGCTGGAAGTGTCCAGCAGGCCGACGGCGACGCAGCGGCCCACGCCGCCGCAAGAGATGGAGGCCACCCCCGCCGAGCCGCGGGTGTTGAGCTCGGCAGTGCCGGGGATCTCTTCCCACCGGCCCCAGGTACCGTTCGTCTCGTCCATGACGAACGCCTGCTGACCGGAATTGCCGGTGAAGTCCCCGCCCAGCGCGCAGTTACCCGGTGACGCGGGCGCGCAGGAGATGGTCCTCGGATGGAAATCGCCGACGCCCAGCGCTACCGCGCCGGTGACGCCAGAAGCCGCGGTACCCCAGACGCCGTTCCGCTCGTCAACGACGAAGAAGCCCGCCAGATTACTCTGGGGATCGCCGTCGGGACCGGTGGAGTCGGCAAAGCTGACGGTGCCGGTCGCGGCGCAGTTGTCCGCCGACGCGCACGACACCGCGGTGACCTCGCCTTGAACGCTGCGGCCGATGCCGACAGCCCCCGCCACCGGCTGCGCGTTGCCCCAGGCGCCGTTCTTCTCATTGGCGACGAACGGCTGCTTGTCGCCGCTGGCGTCCAGGTAATACCCGCCGACGGCGCAGTTGCCGGCGGTACGGCACCACAGCGACTCCACCACCGTATCCCGGCCGCCGCTCAGCGTGGCCAGCCCCGGTATGTCGCGGACGCTCCCCCAGTTCCCCGAGACCGTGGCGGCGGGCACCGCCGTCGTCACGGCGGCCGTCTTCGGCGCGACGGCGCCCGATGCCATGCTCGCGGCGCCGATGGCCCCCGCTGCCACCAGCGATGCGCAAACGCCGCCCAGCAGCGCGGCAAGCCTGAATCTCCCCATGGTGGGCAGGGTCGCCCCCAGCGCTGAAACGCCGCTGAAACGCCACTGACGCGCTAGTCGCCGACGTGCACGCGGTCCTGGGCGAGGCGCTCGCCCCGGCCGTCCGGTTGAGCCCAACCTGAACGGCGGCATCAGCGTCATAGAGCATGTAGCGTTTCCGCGATGAGGGGTTCCCGCAACGGAAGGGCACGGCATTCGATGCGCATTTGGGCGCATAACCGAAGAGGGGCAGTCAATGACATCATCCGCGCGCGTTAGCCGGGCACTGCTGGCGGCAGCGGCGCTCGCCCTGGCGGGGACCATCGCCGGGTGTTCCGGGGCGGCACCGAGCTCGTCATCAGCGATCGGCTCGGGAGCGTCGTCCTCATCGGCGCCGGCGGCGAGCACGCCGACGGACTCCGGGGGGTCGTCCTCGTCAGCGCCGGGGGTGTCGGTCCCGCCCGCCACGCCGTCGCCGAGCCAGGCCGGGGGCGGGTCGACCTCGGGGGCGGGCAACCCCAACGCCGCGTCCTCGCCGGGCAACCCGGGCCCGCAGCCGTGTTCCAGCCGGTACCTGCGGGCCGACCCGGGCACCGCGGAGGGCGCGGCCGGGTCGCTTTACCTGACCATTAAGTTCGTCAACCTGAACAAGGTGCCGTGCACGCTGTACGGGTACCCGGGGGTCTCGCTGGGCGCCGGCACCCCGGTGACCCAGGTAGGCGCGGCCGCCGACCGGGCGCCCGGCTCGGCGAAGTCCGTCGTGCTCGTGCAGCCGCAGGGGGTCGCGAGCGCGCTGCTGCGGATCACCCAGGCGCTCAACTACCCGTCCGCCAACTGCGGGCCGGTGAGCACCAGCTGGATCCAGGTCTTCCCGCCCGGGCAGACCGCCCCGCTGTACATGTCCTATAAGTCGACGGGCTGCGCCAAGGACAGCGTCCACCTGCTGACGATCGACGTCGTCAAGGCGGGACCCGGCGCCTGATAGCCGCAGGAGCTAGGCGTGCGCGGAGTGCCGGCGGCGGCCAGGATCCGCTCGTTGTGCGCCCGCCAGTGCTCCGCGAACGCCAGGCAGTCCGCCCGCATCGCGCCCGCCCTGTCGGTCCACCGGCCGAACCGGCCGCCCCGCAGCCCGGAGACCTGCACGTACGGGCTGTGTATATCGTCCGCATGCTGGGCGTTCGCCCTTACGCGTTTTTACGCGGTCTTACGCGCCGGTACTGGCGCGGCGGCGAACGATCTCGGCGACCCGGTCCCGGGGCAGCGCCGGGGTACGATTCCCGCTTCGCCCGGTCATGTCGGCATTGGCGACGAGAGCGTTGATGACCGCTTCCTCAGTCGCCTGGACGACGGCAGTGTAGAAGGGGTCCATCTGGCCCCACGGGATGAACCTGAGATGGTCGTAGGCACGAGAGTCCGGGGTCGCTCTGGTGTCTGTGGCGTCGGGGGCTTCGCCCGTGTAGGCGGTGAGCTCGTGGGTCGAGAAGGCGCCTGGGTTGGCCGTCGAGAACGCCAGGAACAAGTCGCCGGAGAAATGACTGCCGGCCGTCCCCGTTCGGGCCAGCCCTGAGGTGACCCTGCGGGTCATCGCGGCGCACTGGTTCGGCAGCAGCGGGGCGTCGGTGGCGACCAGGGCGATCACCGAGCCGGAGCCGGGCGGCGCGGCGCGGAAATCCGCCATGGGGTTGTCGTCGGCGAGCTCCGCGCCGAGCGGGACGCCGGTGATGACCAGCTCGTCGCGGCGGCCGAAGTTAGCCTGGACGAAGACGCCCACGGTGTACGCGGTGCCCGCGTAGCCGACCGTTCGCGACGAGGTACCGGAGCCGCCCTTGAACTGATAGCAGTTCATCCCGGTCCCGCCGCCGACCGATCCCTCGTCGATGGGGCCGCCGCTTGCCTGCTCAATGGCCTGGACAACGGTGTCCTCGGTGACGTGGTGGCCGTTGATCTCGTTGAGGTAGCCGTCCCAGGTCTCGGCGGCCACCGGCAGCAGCCACACGTCCGTCAGGTCGGGATGGTGCTCGTTCATCCAGGCGATGATCCCCGCGTGCGCGGTGCCCACGGCGTGCGTGTTGGTGATCGCCACCGGCCCCGAGAACGTGCCCGACTCCTGGATCCAGGAGATGCCGGTCATCTCCCCGTTGCCGTTCTGGTTGTGAAAGCCCGCGGCGACGGGGTCACCGGGGTTGGCCTTGCCCCTGGGGTGAACGGCGGTGACGCCCGTCCTCGTGCCCTGGCCATCGATGAGCGTCACGTAGCCAACCTCGATGCCCGGGACGTCGGTGACGGCGTTGTAAGGGCCGGGAGTCCCCTGGAAGCTGAGGCCGAGTGACCGGGCGCGCGGCTTGCCCGTGGGCGTGGCGAGGTGGGGGTCAGTGCCGTGGTTGCTCACGGAAGTTCAGCGTATCGGTCCTCGGTGAGGCGTTGCCTGCGTTGCGGTTGGGCCTGCGCGGGGCGGGGGGCCGAGCTGGGTGCGGTGACGCGGTGACGCGGTGACGCGGTGACGGTGGGCGCGTGGCGCGATGGAGCTGGCTGCGCGGGCCTGCGCGAGGACGGGCGGCGGAGTTGGTGCGACGCACAGCCGGGGAACCGGTATGCTTTCAGCGTTCGGTTCGTGGGTGACCGCGGACGAGCACCCGCAAGGGGCTATAGCGCAGCTGGTAGCGCGTCTGCATGGCATGCAGAAGGTCCGGGGTTCGAATCCCCGTAGCTCCACAGGTTTTCAGAGGTCCTGTAGGTCGGCGGGAGCCGAAACGGGAGCCAAGCCCTAATCTAGCTCGCTAGGGCGTTCTTGCTGTTGAAGATGGTGTTCATGGCGGTCGCGCCCGTGCGG
>JAICUO010000778.1 GCA_025935815.1 Streptosporangiaceae bacterium | reverse complement strand
GCCAACTCGGCCGCCGCGCGCGCCACGTCCGCGGCCGGCTCGTCCATGGACGCCTCCAGGTAGACCACCAGCCGGTGCGAGTCGGTGCGGCCCGCCCGGGCGCGGCCTTCGTCGATGCGCTCGCGGGCGGCGCGCAACTGCGCCGCCCCGGTCCCCCCGACCAGGACCGTCCCGTCGGCGATCTCGCCGGACAGCACCTGCGTGCGCGGCCCGATCGCCCCCGCGAAGATGGGCGGCGCGGGTGACACCGCCGGTGGGGACACCGCCGGCCACACGAGCGCCACCTCGTCCAGGTGCACGTAGCGTCCGGAGACGCTCACCTTCTCCCCGCGCAGCAGGGCACGCAGGGCGGGCAGGTACTCCCGCAGCAGCGTCATCGGCGACTCGGCCCGCACCCCGGCCTGCCCCATCCACTCCTGCACGCCGTGGCCGACGCCGATGATCGCCCGGTCCGGGAACATCCGGCACAGCATCGCGGCCTCCATCGCCGCCAGCGCCACGTTCCGCAGCGGCACTGGCAGCACGCCGATCCCCACCCTGATCCGCGACGTCCACGCGAGCGCGGCCGCGCAGCCGGCGACGCCCCCGCCCCAGAAGCAGTCCTCCCACAGCCAGAGCTCATCGAGGCCCGCCTCATCGGCCGCCACGGCCACGTCGCGCAACTGCTCAGGGGGCACGGCCGGCCAGCACACGGCGCCAAGGCTTGTCATGGCCCCATCTTCCCGCACCCGCTCAAGGCCAAGGGGACCATCCCCGCCAAGCCGCCCCGTAAGTCACGCCGAGCTCCGCTGACCCCGGTAGCGACACAGGGGTGCCTAAGCGGGCCTTCAGGAAACTTCCAGTTCCGCTGCCTAGCATGGTTGCTGACAGTGACAGGAGTCGGACGAGCATGGAGGCGGTACCGTGCCTGACAAGGTGACCATCTCCCACCGCGGCGAGCGGTATGAGATCGGGCTTGGCAAGCGGCAGTACGCCGTCTGGGCGGTTGACGCGCCCCGAGATGAGCCAGTCGACCGGTGGCCGGAAACGGCCGAAGGCTGGTCGCAGGCCTGGACCCGGTTTACCACCATCGAGACGCCGGGCACCATCGCCGCCGTCCCTCGCCCGCGCCACCTGAAGATCCCCGGGCATCTTCTTCATAACGCAACCGGCACCCCGCCCGTCCTCAGGCTTCCCGCGATCGCGGCGGGCCTGCTCGGGGCGGGTGTCCTGCTCGGGATCGCGGGACTGTTCCCGGACTACTTCAGCGGGCAGTCACTGACCGCGGCGGCCGAGCAATGGGTCCCGCACGTGCTGTACCTGGTGACGTGGGCGGTCGCCGCCGCGCTCATCCTGGCCCGCGGGCCCGGCTCCCGGGCGCGGGTCGGGGCGCTGCTCGGGACGGGACTCAGCGCGGTGACGTTCGGCCTGCTCGTGGCAGACCTGGCCACCGGCACCTCCAGTCACGCGGGGGTGGGGACCGGCCTGGTCCTCTCCCTCATCGGCTGGGTGGCCTGCGCCGCCGGGTCGGCGGCGGGCTTGCGCATCCGCCCGCGGGGGCAGGCCGCCCCGGCGGGCACTACCGAGGCGGGCGGGACCCCGGCCACGAGCGCGGCCGGGCGCGGCCGGGCCGATGCCGGGGCGATCGCGCTGCTGGCGCTGTGCGCGATCGGCGCCGCGATCACGTTCATCCCGTCGTGGGACAGCTACACGCTGGCCCAGGCGTCCAGCAACACCTCGCAGACCGTGACGGCGGGCAACGCGTTCGACAATCCCGGCTGGGTGATCTTCGGCGACATCGCCGCGGTGGCGGCGCTCGTCATGGTGGCCATCGCCGCCGCGGCCTGGCGGCCCGCCCGGCACGGCTCGGCGCTGCTGGGCGGGGCGATCGTGGTGATGGCCGCCCAGGCTATCTCCGCGCTAATCCAGGTGAGCCACCCGGCCTCGCCGCAGATGTTTGGGATTTCCGCCGCGCAGGCGAGCGCAAGCGGGCTGACCGTCAGTTCCGGCGTGACCTCAATATTCTGGGTGTACGCGCTGTTCGTGATAGCGCTCCTCATATCATGCGCCTGGCTGGTCACGACACCGGCTCACCCCGCTGTTCCTACTCAACACACGGTGCCTTCTCAACACACGGTGCCTTCTCAACACACGGTGCCTACTCATCCGGAGGGCGGCAATCCGGCCAGGGCGTATCCGGGCGCCGCCTATCCCGGCACCGCCTATCCCGGCGCTGCCTATCCGGTTGCCGGGTCCGCGAACTTCGCTGAATCGCCGGCTGAACCTTCAGCCAGCCTGGCCGGGGATGACGAGCGGGATCAACGGGATCAACTGCCCGCGACTGCGGAGTCGCTCCCCGAAGGCGAGACGCTCCCTGAGGACAAGCACGACAACGAGGGCACCAGCGATCACGGGAGTGCCGCGACCCGCTTATGCGCGCCCATGGTCCATGGCGCACCGCGTTCGGGTACACCCGAACATAGCGAAAGCGCCCCCGGCATCGGATGCCTGGGGCGCTTTCGCATCTGGGTATTAACCACCCAGGAAACTAACTTACCGGTCGCCGCCTGGTACTTCGCAACGAGGTCCGCCGGCACGCGCCCGCGGTCCTTGATGTCATATCCGTTCTCGCGAGCCCAGTTGCGGATCTCGGTGGTGTTGAGCGCTCCGTTGGCCGACTTAGCGGCCCTACCAGCGGCGCGACCAGCCCGGCGGGCAGAGCCGCCGACCTTGCGCGCGTGGGTCACGTACCTGCCGAGCGCGGAGCGCAGCTCCTCGGAGTGCTTGGCGCTGAGGTCGATCTCATATTCAGCCCCATCCAGCGCAAAGCGCACCGTGCCCTCGGCCTCACCACCGTCGATGTCGTCAATGAAGAGGGTCTGGATCTTCTGAGCCACTTGGATAACCGCCTTTCCTCGATTCGATAGTCATCTTATACGACGACTCCGCTGCCCACACGGCATGATCCCCGACTTCCACGCCACGTGCCCCTTCGGCAATTCCCCGGTGCCCGTCCAGCCCACCGATACCTATGTGTCCTTCTTACCAGCGATGGTATCTCATCCAAGGCTAAAGCTGTGACCTGCGCGACATTTTTTGGTTAACCATACGAACCGCGACGATTGGTTCAGACCACCAGGAGGGACCTGCATAGCGCTCCGGGTAGCCGCGTACTTCATAGTTGCTTGCTCGCTGACCCGTATCCGACGCAACATCCTGGGTTTTATACCGGCCAGGTTTCCATGCGGTAGGCGCTATCCCAGAAGAGCCACTCGTATCGGCTCGTCATCCGGTAGTGACGAGCGACCTTGGCGCGTTCGGCGGGAAGGAGAACAGACCCGGCCTTATCGGCCTCGGAAAGCACCGCGCGAACGACATCCCCGAACTCCTCGGCGGCGTAAGTGTCGATCCAGCGCTGGAACCTGGGGTCGGGCGAGCCGCGGCGCAGCAACTCCTTGCCGACCTCCCAGTAAATCCAGTAGCAGGG
>JAICUO010000798.1 GCA_025935815.1 Streptosporangiaceae bacterium | reverse complement strand
TCGCACGCCCGGGCGCTGATGAAGTCCGCCCCTGAGGGCGCCGTCGGGTACGTCGACGCGGACGTCCGCGATTCGGGGACGATCATCGCGGGCGCGCTGGAGACCCTGGACTTCAGCCAGCCGGTCGCGATCTTGCTGCTGTTCACGCTCGCCTACGTCGAGGACCCCGCCGAGGCCGCCGCGGTGGTGCCGTCGCTGATGTCCGCCCTGCCGTCCGGCAGCTATGCCGCGCTCTACCACCTGGCCAGCGACCTGGACCCGGCGCTGGAGGAGGCGGTCAGGCAGTGGAACAAGATGATGCCCACCCAGCCGCTCACGCTCCGGTCCGCCGACCGGGTCGCCGGCCTCGCGGCCGGCCTCGACCCCGTGCCGCCCGGCCTGGTCCCCGTCACCGAATGGCGCCCGGACCCCGAGGCCCCCGGCTACGGGCACGTAATCCCGGTGCACGCGATCGTGGCCCGCAAGCCCTAGTCGCGGGCGATCGCGAAGCCCGGGACGACCGCCGCGGAGACGACCACGTGACCCGGGGCGAGGTCTTCAGGCTTGCCGGGATTTCAGCGGACGCGACCAAAAGCACTAGAGTCGGGCCGTGCCCGAGCTGCAGCGCCTGAACGCCCGCCATGCCCCGTCGGTCCTGGCCTTCGAGCTAGCGAACCGCGCCTACTTCGCCGCCTCCATCTCCGACCGCGGCGATGAGTTCTTCAGCCAGTTCACCGAGCGCATCGGCACCCTGATAGCTGAGCAGGAGGCAGGCACCGGCGCCTTCTACGTGCTCGTCGCCGAGGATGGCTCAGTCCTGGGCCGGTTCAACCTGAACTTCGCCGGGGACGGCATCGCCGAGCTCGGCTACCGCGTCGCCCAGCACGTGGCCGGCCAAGGCGTGGCGACCGCGACCGTGCGGGAACTGTGCCAGCTGGCGGCGACGCGCCACGGGCTGCGCACGCTGCGGGCGGCCACCTCCCACGCGAACCTCGCGTCCCAGAAGGTGCTGGCCAAGGCCGGGTTCACCCCGGTCGGCGCGGCCGACCCGGCCGACCTCGGCGGTAAGCAGGGCACCTGGTACCAGCGCGACCTGACCGCGGCCGCCTGACATTCCGGGGGGCTGCGTCGTCGTACCGGTGAGCGGCAACACCGAGACGAGCGCACCCTTCAGGAAAGGCAGGAACCCGATGAGCGACTCAGCTGCCATCGCCGACCGCGTCGAGATCGAGGCGCTGCGGGCCGAGTACAGCGACGCGGCCATGATGTGCGACTACAACCGCCTGGCCTCCCTGTTCACCCAGGACGGGGTGATGCGATGGCCTCATGGCGGCCTTGAGTTCACCGGCCGGGAGGCCATCGCGGCGGTGGGAGCGCAGCGGGAGCAGCACGTGGACTACCTCGTGCAGACCACGCACCCGGGCTTCCTGCGGCTGGACGGCGACACCGCGTCCGGCCGGGCCTACATCCACGAGATCATCCGGCTGCGCGACGGCAGCTCGCACATGAACTACGCCATCTACCACGACCGCTACCAGCGCACCCCCGGCGGATGGAAGTTCTCCGAGCGCGTCTACGACGTCAGGTACCTCGACACCACCCCGCTGGCGGGCTCGGTGCCCCGCCCGGACGGAGAGGCCCGCTGATCCCGGCCGCCCGGGCCGGGGCGCTAGCCCGACAGGCGCTCGCGGAGCCGCTCGATGTCGCGGCCCCACGGGCGGTCCCGCGGGCTGCCGGGCAGGCCAGCGGTGAGGACGTCCAGCTCGGCCCGCAACGCCGCGGTCCCCGCCTGCGCGCCCAGGCAGCGGGCCTGGTGGATGGCGAGCAATTCGCACGCGAGCACCTCGGTGGCGCCCTCCAGCGCGATCCGGCATGATTGCGCCGCCTCCAGCGAGAACGACTGGGCATCCTCTTGCCCGGCCGACGTCTCGACCGGGCCGATGACCGAAGGGGCCGCCTGCCGGCGCAGCCCGTGCGTCACGCCGACGGCCCGCTTGTGCACCGGTGACAGGCCTGCCTGCGGTCCCGGCCGCGCCGACAGCTGGGGGCCCAGCCCGGAGACGGCCGGGTCCAGGAGCCGGTGCAGCCGGGTCGCGCCCAGCTCGGCCGCGCCGATCAGCGCCACGGTCACGGCATGCAGGTGCGCCGCCAGGTCATAGCCGTAAAAGCCGGCGCTCCCGACGAACTGGCCGTCCAGGAAAGCGGGTGAGTCGCTCACCCCGTCCAGGGCGCGGCCGGCCGCGGCGCCGAGCGCGCCGATCGTCCGGTCAAGGTGGGCGAGCACCTGGGGGGCGGCGCGAAACGACACCGGCGGCTGCAGCGCGCGCGGGCGGCCCCCCGGGCCGGCCAGGTCGCGAAGGCGGGTGGTGATGCCCGCCAGGACGGCATCGCCGCGCGCCAGCCTGGTGTCGAGCACGTCGCGCGCGGCGCCGGCGATCGCGAATTCGGCTGCGACCACGATCACGGCCTGCCGCAGGACCTTCCGGGCGTCGGCCGCGGCGAGCACCGCCAGCGCGGTCGTCATCGGGACGCCCTGGATGAGCGCGACTCCCTCCTTCGGCCCTAGCCGCAGCGGGGCCAGGCCCGCCCGCGACAGCGCCCGGCGGGCGGGCATCGTGGTGCGGGCGTTCCCGGCCAGCACGTCTCCGGTCCCGAGGAGCGCGGCGCCCAGGTGCGCGAGCCCGATGATCTCCCCGGCCACGCCCATCGGGCGGCGCGGCAGCGCGGGCAAGACGCCGAGGGTGATCGAGTCGGCCAGCCGGCCGCACAGCTGGGCGGAGACTCCGGCGTCGCCGTTGAGGAACGACCGCAGCCGGGTGGCGAGCACCGCGCGTGCCTCGGCCGGGCGCAGCCACGGCGGGCCGCCCACCGACCGGGCCGTCATCAGCGCCTCCGACTGGCCGGCCCGCGCGGACTGCGTCAGCTCATGGCCGGCCAGGGCGCCCATGCCGGTCGTGACCCCGTAGACCGGCCCGGCGCCGTCGAGCGCGGCGAGCATGACGGCCCGGCCCTCGTCGAGCCGGCGGGCCAGGCCGCCGCCGAGCGATGGCGCGAGCTCGCCGCGCGCGATGGCCAGCACCGCGCGCGCGTCCAGGCCGGCTGCCTCATCCAGCCGCAGCTGTGCCGCCGGTATCGCGGCGGGCCCCTCGCCGGCCATGTCAGTGGTACCGCGGCAGCAGCGGCTGCGGTGCCGTCAGCCCGGTCGCCTCGACGAGGATCTCCGTACGGGTTATCGCGAGGGCCTCGATGTCCGGCCCGGACACGAACCGCAGCCAGATCCCGTCGCCGTTCACGCTCT
>JAICUO010000312.1 GCA_025935815.1 Streptosporangiaceae bacterium | reverse complement strand
CCCGTCCCGTGACCACGGCGAAACCGGGGACGCGAAGCGGGAGCTGCGGCCCTGGATGCCGATGAGGCGCATAAGGTCTGCGGCATTGCGCCAGGGCACCGGAAATGACACACGATCACGAACTGTGCTCACGTGGTGGCCGGCTGGCCGTCGAGCTCGCCTCGCAGGTTCGCCCGCCCTCGCCGCAAGCGCTGGCTAGTCTTCGCCTATGGCCTTGCGACCGGACGAGTTTTACGACCGCGCTCTCGCCGCCGGGGACAGCGAGCGCAGGCTCCCGCTGTCACGCATGACGGGATGGGACATCAGCCCGTTCGAGCAGGACGGTCTCCGCGTCGCGCCGCTGCGCCCCCCGGTCCTGCCCGAGCCCGCGCGGCAAGGGGAAGACCCCGCGGACTGCAACTCCTGCCGCTGCCGCGACGAGGGCATCTGGCTCAACGACCGCTGGCGGCTAACCCGGATCGAGGGAGTTGGCGTCCCGCTTGTCCTCATGATCCACCCGCGCGATCACTACGACATGGCGGACCTGCCTAATGAGCTGGCCGCCGAGCTGGGGCTGATTACCGCGCACATCGTCCGTCACGTGGAAGCCCGGCCGAACATCTCCCGGGCCCACGTGTACCGCATCGGGGATGGCGGCGCGCACCTGCATGTCTGGTTCTTCGCCCGGCCCGAGGGGCAGGCCCAGCTGTACGGGTCGTGGATGGTCGTCTGGGACGACCTGCTGCCGGAGTACCCGGCGGACGTGGCCGACGCGGACGCGGCTATCGTCGCGGACTCCCTGGTCGCCTCCTGCGGTGGCCGCCGCCCGGCTACCGGGACACCGCCCGCCTAGATGGGCCACGCGCGCTCATGGCAGCGCGCCACGCGGGTCATCTTCATGGTCAGTGGCGGCTGTCGTGCTGGTGGCCGCCGTCACCTTGCTCACGGGTTAACCGGGCGCGACGGCGCTCAGGCGGCGGCTGGCTCGCCGGCGTCGCGGATCGCCTGCTCGGTAGCCGTGATGGCCTCCCCTGATATGTCTTCCAGGCTGCGGCCGGCGGGCTCGGGCAGGACGAGGGTGAGCAGCGCGCCGAGGACCGATACGCCGGCGGTGAGCAGCAGCGTGCCGCGCAGGCCGAGGGAGTGCTGGAGGACGGGGAACAGGAATACGCCGATGAACGCGCCCAGCTTCCCGATGCCGGCCGAGATGCCGTGGCCGGTGGCGCGGGCCCGGGTGGGGAACACCTCACCGGGCAAGACGAAAGTCGTGACGTTCGGGCCGAACTCGGTGAAGAAGTAGCTGATCCCGTAGGCCAGCAGGAACGGGACGACCGCCGTGGTCATGCCGGGGACCAGGCCGATCACGGCGAAGCAGGCGCCCATCATCACGAAGCCGGCGAGCTGGAGCTTGCGGTGGCCGACCCGGTCCATCCGCATGATGGCCAGGAGGTAGCCGGGGACCGCGGCGATGGCGAAGATCGCCAGCTGGATGGCGATCGTGGTGGCCTGGGAGGCGTGCGGGGTGATGAGGGCGATGATCTGCGGGGTGGAGATCGTGTTGCCGTAGTAGGCGTAGTCGAGCAGGAACCAGCAGCCGGCGGTGCCGGCCAGCAGCACCAGGAGGCGGCGGCTGGCCAGGAACGCCGACAAGCCGACGGCCGGGCCGGGAGCCGCCTGGCCGGCCGCGCCGGCGCGGGATTGCCGCGGCACGCTGGCGGCGTGGGCGGCGTAGCGGGGCGGCTCGGGCATCGTCCGGCGCAGCCAGACGGCGGCGGCCGCCGGGATGGCGCCCAGCCCGAGCAGGATCCGCCACGTCGCGGCCGGGCCGGCCCCGCCGCCGAGCAGCGCCAGGGCGGTCAGCGGGCCGATGATCAGGCCCAGGGCCTGGGTGGAGAAGACCAGCGCGACCATCCGCCCCCGGTGGTGGTGGCCGGCGTACTCGCTCATCAGCACGGCGCTGACCGGGTAGTCACCGCCGACGCCGAAGCCGAGCAGGAACCGGAACGCGACCAGCACCGCCAGCGTCGGGGCCAGCGCCGAGCCGACCGCCGCGACCACCATCAGCGCCGCCGACATCCAGTACACCCGGGTCCGGCCGACGTGATCGGCGATCCGGCCGAACACCATCGCGCCCAGGAACGCCGCCCCCAGCATGACCGCGTTGAGCAGCGCGAGCTGGCTGGGGCCAAGGTGCCACTCGCCCTTCAGCAGCGTGGACACGATGCCGATCACGAACAGGTCGTAGGCGTCGGTGAAGAACCCCACGCCGGAAACCAGCAGGGCGCGCCTGCGCAGCGCGGCCTCATCACCGGAGTGGGTCTGGGCTGCAGTCGGGGTCTCGGACACTGGCATCCTCGTCCATCTTTGTGTGGCTGCCCGGTCACCATCGCGACCGGGCGGGTCTCAAGATCACCCATCTTCACGCAAGGTATGCAGGTCAGGAGACATGCCGTCGACCTACAGGTGAACAGCAGATGAACTGGATGCGTCAGGTAAGCGAAACTCATGCGGTTACGCCGGGTAGACATGGCGCCCAGCCGGCATACGATCGAACAATGGCCGAAATCCGGGAGTGCGCGCAGTGCGGGACGCCATTCGTCCCCAGGCGCGAGCACGCCCGGTTCTGCTCAGCCCACTGCCGGATGGCGTGGAACCGGGAGCACGCGGGCCTGGCCGCCGCGCCCGCCGTCGCGATCGACTGGTCCGTCACCGCCATGGCCGAGTCCGCCGGGCGGCTCGCCGCCGCCGGGGGCTGGGACCGATCCCGCCTGGCAGCCGCTGTGGGCGAGGCGGTGTGGTGGGTTACCCTGGTCGACGCGACCCTGGTCCGCTACCACCCGCGCGAGTACGAGAAGGCCCTCGCGGACAAGGCCACCCGGCGGCGAAAGACCGAAGAGGCCCTGGAAGGCCTGCGCTACGTCCGCAACCAGCTCGGCCGGGGAGTCGGCCCCGCCGAGTTCATCCGCCCCGGCGCCGACGATGGCGGCAGCGATGCCGGCCCCGTCAGCTGGACCTGGCACCCGCTGCCCGAGCCCGTGCTCACCGCGCTCGCGCCGGCCGCACGGGAGTGGGAGATGAGCAGGTACCGCGCCTATCAGGCCCGGCTCGCCGGACGCGACATCGTCGCGACCTTCGCCCGCTGCGCGGAGTTCCTCACCCAGGCCGCCAGCTTCGTCAGCGCCAGCGGCACCGGCCCAGGCGACAAGTAGCCCGCCACTACCGCGCGAGGTGCGACCGCACCCGGGCGACGCGCGCCCAGGCTGGCCGGGACAACTACCCCGTCAACCGGAAGGCGCCTTCGCTTAACAGGTCAGTAACATTCCGTTCAAGTTGCCTTGCCACGATATGCACCTGCCCGTCCGAGGTGAGATGACTATGTATGCCCTGTTCCCAGCCGGGACAAGGTGGTTTGCATGTGGGAGGGAACTTTGCGCGCAACCAGGGCGATCGCCGCGGCCAGCGTCGCGATCGCGAGCATCCTGCTCGCCGCCGGCTGCTCCGGCGGCTCCAGCAGCTCCAGCACCGCCGCCGGCGGTTCCGGCACCGGCGGTTCCGGCGCCGCGGCCAACGCGTCCACGGCGACCTCGGCCGCCGACCTCGGTGGCATGGACGCCCTCGTCGCCGCTGCCAAGAAGGAAGGTCAGCTGAACGCCATCGCGCTGCCCCGCGACTGGGCCAACTACGGCGTCTTGATGGACAACTTCACCAAGAAGTACGGGATCAAGATCACCGACGCCAACCCGGACGGGTCCAGCCAGGACGAGGTCAACGCGATCAAGCAGCTCAAGGGCCAGGGCCGGGCACCGGACGTGGTCGACGTGGGCGGCGCCTTCGCCGACTCCGGTGATGCCTCCGGCCTGTGGGCTCCGTACAAGGTCGCCACCTGGGACTCCATCCCGGCCGCGGCCAAGGTTGACAGCGGCGACTACTACGCCGACTACGGCGGCTACATCGCGATCGGCTACGACCCGGCCAAGGTGAAGACCCCCCCGGCCTCCTTCAAGGACCTGCTCAGCCCGGTCTACAAGAACCAGGTCGCGATCAACGGCGACCCGACCTCAGCGGGCGCGGCGCTGGCCGCGGTGTACGCGGCGGCGCTGTCCAACGGCGGCTCGCTGGACAACATCGCCCCCGGCATCGCCTACTTCAAGCAGCTCAAGCAGTCCGGCAACTTCGTCCCGGCCACCGGCAGCGCGGCGACCATGCAGTCCGGCCAGACCCCGGTCCTCATCTGGTGGGACTACCTGCTGGCCTCCGGGGTGAAGGCGAAGATGCCGAGCCTGAAGATCGTCATCCCGTCCGACGCCGCTTACGCGGGCTATTACTACCAGGCGATCAGCAAGACGGCGCCGCACCCGGCCGCGGCCCGGCTGTGGGAGGAGTACCTGTACTCGGCCGAGGGCCAGAACGGGTTCCTGGACGGCTTCGCCCGCCCGATCGAGTTGCAGGCCCTCATCACGGCCGGGACGGTGGACAAGACCGCGAACGCGGCGCTGCCCCCCGCGCCCGCCGGCGAACTGCAGCTGCCGACCATCGCCCAGCAGAACACCGCTAAGACGCTGGTTACCCAGCAGTGGCCGACCGTTAAGGGCTGACCCGTGCCGCAGACCGACACGGTCGCCGCCCCGGAGCCCCGCGCGGGCTCCGGGGCTGGCGCCGCCCAGTCCCCGACCCGGGCCGGCCCGCTGAAGTCAGCCGGCACCGCCCTCGCGAGGTACGCCGGGGTGCTCCCGTTCGCCGTCTACGTCACGCTGGGGCTGCTCATCCCGGTGATCGCGATCATCGTCGGCGCGTTCCAGGCCCCCGGCACCGGCGCCTTGACCTCGGCGAACCTGGACACCGCCACCCACGGCGTCTACCTGCAGGGCTTCGAGAACTCGCTGCTGTTGTCGGTGCTGGCCTCGGTCATCCCGGGGATCCTCGGCCTGCTCATCGCCTACGCGATCTTCACCGCGAAGCGGGGCCGGGTGCTGCGCCAGGTCGTCATCACCGCCTCCGGGGTGTTCGCCAACTTCGGCGGGGTGCCGCTGGCGTTCTTGTTCATCGCCTCGTTCGGCTCCACCGCCCTGGTCACCGGCTGGCTCGGCGACATCGGGCTGCACATCTGGGACTGGGGCTTCACCCTGTACAACCTGGCCGGGGTCGTCCTGGTCTACCTGTACTTCCAGGTCCCGCTGATGGTGCTGGTCATCTTGCCGGCCCTGGAGGGCCTGCGCCCGGCCTGGCGCGAGGCGGCGGAGAACCTGGGCGCCCGCGGCTGGCAGTACTGGCGCCACGTCGGCGGCCCGGTGCTGTTCCCCTCGTTCCTGGGCTGCGTGCTGCTGCTGTTCGGCAGCGCCATGTCCGCCTACGCCACCGCCGAGGCGCTGACCAGCGGGACAATCCCGCTGACCTCGATCCAGATCGGCTCTTTCCTCAACGGCAACGTCATCGCCGGGCAGGAGAACGCCGGAAAGGCACTGGCCCTGGGCATGATCGTCATCATCGCGGTCGTCATGACCGCCTACGCCCTGCTGCAGCGGAGGGCCGCCAAATGGCTGCGGTAGCCCAGGCCCCGCCCGCGCCTCCCGCGAGCGCGCCGGCCCGGGCCCGCCGGGGCCGGGTCCCCGCCTGGCGGTGGGCGATCCTGCTGGTCGCGGGTATTTACTTCCTGCTGCCGCTGTACGCGGCGCTGCGGTTCGCCGGGATCAAGGCCTACGGCTCGGTGTTCAGCCGCACCGGGTTCACCGACGCGCTGTGGCTGTCGGTCCGGCTGGCGATCATCACCACGCTCATCACGCTGGCGCTGATGGTGCCCACCACCGTCTACGTGCACCTGCGGCTGCCGCGGCTGCGCCGCCTGATGGAGGGCATCACGATCCTCCCGATCGTCATCCCGCCCGTCGTCTTGATCGTCGGGGTGCTGCAGGTCGCCCCGGGCAGCCTGAAGGCGACCCCCTGGCTGCTGGCCCTGGAGTACGTCATCCTGGCGATGCCATTCGCCTACCGGGCGATCGACACCGGGCTGCGCGCGCTGGACGTCAAGACCCTCACCGAGGCCGCCGAATCGCTCGGCGCCGGCTGGGGGGCCACCTTGTGGCGGGTCATCCTGCCGAACCTGCGCACCGCCATGCTGTCGGCCACCGTGCTGATCATCGCCCTCGTGCTGGGCGAGTTCACCATGGCCAGCCTCGACCTGTACGAGACCTTCCCGGTCTGGATCGTCCAGTTCGACCAGACCGACGCCGCCACGTCCGTGGCCGCCTCCCTGGGCGCGCTGTTCGTCACCTGGATCGTCTTGATGCTCATCACCTGGGCCGGCACCCGCCAGGCGCGCCGCACCGGCGGCGGCGAGGTGACCTTGTTCACCGTGGCCCGCACCGACACCACGACAGGAAGCTAGAAGCCGATGGCAACCGACGCCACCCACGACGCCGCCTCCGCCCGCAGCAGCGGCGCAGCGGGCCAGATAGCCGCCCCGGCGGCCCCCGCCGCCCCGGCGGGGGCGCGGGAGGGCGCCGCCGTGTCGCTGCGGAGCCTGTCCCGCTCCTTCGGCCAGGTGCGCGCCCTGGACGGCATGTCGCTGGATATCGCCCCCGGCGAGCTCGTCGCCCTGCTCGGCCCGTCCGGTTGCGGGAAGACGACCGCGCTGCGGATCGTCGCCGGGTTCGAGTCCGCCGACGCCGGCCAGGTCCTCATCAGCGGCAAGGACGTCTCCGGCATCCCGGCCGCCCGCCGCGACATGGGCATGGTCTTCCAGTCCTACAGCCTGTTCCCCAACATGTCTGCCCTGGACAACGTCGCCTTCGGCCTGCGGATGCGCAAGATAGCCGGGGCCCGGCGCAAGCAGCGCGCCGCCGAGCTGCTGGACATGGTCGGCCTGGCCGCCCAGGCCCGCCAGCACCCCCACCAGCTGTCCGGCGGCCAGCAGCAGCGGGTCGCCCTGGCCCGCGCCCTGGCCATCGAGCCCCGCGTCCTGCTCCTGGACGAGCCGCTGTCCGCGCTCGACGCCCAGGTCCGCGTCCAGCTGCGCGAGCAGATCCGCGCCCTGCAGCGGCGCCTGGGGACCACCACGCTGTTCGTCACCCACGACCAGGAAGAGGCCCTGTCCATCTCCGACCGCGTCGGCGTCATGCGCTCCGGGCGCCTGGAGCAGGTCGCCGAGCCCCCCGTGCTGTACTCCCGCCCCGCCACCGCGTTCGTCGCCGAGTTCGTCGGCACCATGAACCGGGTCCCGGGTGAGCTGACCGCGGGCGGGGCGCAGGTCACCGCGCTGGGCACCACCGTGCCGGCCCACGACGGCCACAATGCCGCCGACGGCCCCGTTGACGTCCTCGTCCGCCCGGAAGGCCTGGCGGTCACCGCCGCCGGCGACGGCAACGGGATCGTCACCGCCCGCACGTTCCGCGGCGCCGTCACCCGGGTCAGCGTGCTGATCTCCGGCGAGACCGAGGTCCGCATCGACGTGCCCACCGCCGACACCGCCGCGATGACCCCCGGCGCCGCCGTCCAGGTCACCCTGCCCCCCGCCCCGGCCCTGGTCGCCCCCCGCCGCACCGCCGGCGACGCCCCGGTCCTCGCGGATTGAATAAGGCCGGTAGCCGGCTCCCTCATTGTTCGGGAAACTAGGCGGTCATGGGCGTCATCGGCGCCGCCATCACCCCCGACCCTGACACCGCTTTTCCCCTGTCGCGAACGCGGAAGGACTCCCATCATGACCGGCAGCGCCAAGGACAGGACCCCGGCCGCCCGGCAGCAGCGAGTCTGGGACAAGACCGCGCCCAGCTACGACAAGCAGATCAGCTTCTTCGAGAGAACGTGGTTCACCGGCGGGCGGGAATGGCTGGGCGAGCGCGCGCGCGGCCGGGTCCTCGAAGTCGCCATCGGCACCGGCCGCAACCTGCCGCATTACCCAGCCGACGTCACCATCACCGGCATCGAGCTCAGCCCCGCGATGCTGGCCATCGCCCGGCAGCGCGCAGCCGGCCTCGGCCTTGAGGCTGACCTGCGTGCAGGAGACGCCGAGCAACTGCCAGTCGCCGACGGCTCGTTCGATACCGTCGTCTGCGCCCTGTCACTGTGCACCATCCCCAACCCGGCCGCGGCGGTCGCCGAGATGCGGCGTGCCCTCGCCCCGGGCGGGCGCCTGCTGCTGCTCGATCACATCGCCAGCACGTGGCCGCCGGTCTACGCCGCCCAGTGGCTCCTGGAACAGGTCACGGTGCGCACGGCCGGAGAGCACTTCACCCGCCGTCAGCTGTCCCTCGTCGAGGGGGCCGGGTTCCAGGTCATGGAGGCCGAACGGCTGAAGGCCGGCACGGTGGAGCGGATACACGCGGTCAAGCCCGCCTGATGCCTACCACAACCGGAGGAAACGGTGACGGGTACTAGCAGCTACACGATGACCGCCCGCAATCCGGCGACCGCGAGCGAGAACCGCATCCACGCCGACGATGTCGCCCGCCGTTACGGCTTCCGGGGCGGCTTGGTCCCGGGCGTCACCGTCTACGGTTATGTCGCCACCGGCTTGGCGGACCCCGACTGGGTCGCGCGCGGCCGGGCCGAGGTGCGCTTCCGCAAGCCTTGCTACGAAGGCGATCTGCTTGAGATCAACCTCGGGCCCGATGGCGCCATAGAAGTGCGGACACGAGGCGAGGCCTGCGTGACCGGACGGGCATCGGTCGGCGCCGGCCGCCAGGGCCCGGCCGTCGCGAGCCGCGACCTCGCTCCCGCCCCTGACCGCCGCCCCCCTGCCTCGCGGTCCTCACTTGCCACGGGCACCTCCCTCGGCCGGATCCCGTTGCCGGCCGGCGAGGAAGCCCTGGCCAGTTACCTGGACAAGATCGGCGCCGGCGACTGGAGCCTCGACGCGCTCCATCCAGGCATGCTCCTGGAAGGGGCCAACTGGGTGCTCGCGGCGAACGTCGTCCTTCCGCCGTGGATCCACGTCGAGTCAACCATCGCCCACCGGCGGGCCGTCCGGGTCGGCGAGGCAGTCGAGGTCCACGCCGCCGTCGCCGCGGAGTGGGAACGCAAGGGGCACCGCTTCGTCGCCCTGGACGTGGCCTGGCGCTCGGCCGGCGACGTGGTCGCGGCGGGCCGGCACGTCGCCATATGGCAGCTCGCCGGCTCCGCCTAGAGTCACGGGGGTCCGTTGACGTTCCTGCCCTGCCTGCCGGGCAGCGTCTTCGAGGTCCCGCCGGTGACCGTCGCCGCGGACCCGGGCGACCGGCGCGAGGAGGCGCTGCTG
>JAICUO010000026.1 GCA_025935815.1 Streptosporangiaceae bacterium | reverse complement strand
GTGCTCTTGCCGGCGCCGGTTTGCCCGACGATGCCAAGGCTTCGCCCGGCCTCGACCGTGAAGGACACGTCGCGGACCACCGGGACGTCGCCGTAGCCGAAGCTGACGTGGTCGAAGGCCACGTCGAGCGGACCGTCGGGGAGGGCACCGGGCGGCAGCCTGTCCGCGCCCTCATCGGCGAGAGGCTCACCCAGGGTGCGGGCGGCCGTGCCGAGGACGGCCATGGTCTTCTGCAGATCGCCCCACTGGGAGGACATGTCCTCTACCGGAGTCTGCAGCAGGTTCACATAGAGGTAGATCGTCATCAGCGTGCCGACGGACATGGAGCCATGACCCAGGGACTGGAGGCCGAAGCCGAAGCCGAGCCCGAACGCGATGGCGGAGAACAACTGGGTCAGCGGCCAGAACGCCCGGCCGCCGATGTACGCGCGGCCCTCGGTGCGCAGTAGCCGGGTCAGCTTGTGCTGGATGGTGGTCGTGGCCCAGCGGGACCGGCCCAGCGGGAGCAGGTCCTCCCGCGCGGCCAGGCAGTCACCGACGAACCCGAAGAGCTCGGCCTGCTGCTCACGGGCCAGTTCCCAGCGGCTGACGGCCCCCCGGGCGAGGCGGGTGAGGAGCAGGGACACCACGACGACGAGGACCGCGATGCCAGCTCCCGCGGCGGGGACCGCGACGGCCATGACGGTGACCGTGCCGACGACGATCGCGATGTTGCCGATCAGCTGGAAGCCGGACTCGGTGATTGACCGGCCGATGATGTCGCAGGTGCCCTCGACCTTCTCCAGCACCTCGCCCACGGGACGGCTCTCCACCTCGAGCACCGGGCGCTCGACGGCCGCCCGGCGTAGCAGCCGGACGCGCAGGCTATCCGCGACCTGCCAGGCGCTGCGCGCGGCCAGGTATCCGGCCCCGATGCCGGTGGCCCCGCCGACCAGGGCGACGGCCAGGTACATCAGCGCGATGTTCACGAGGGCAGCCGGCCTGGCCCCTGCGGTAGCGCGGTCGACGAAAAGCTGGACGAGCAGCGGACCCGCTAGCGTAGCGAGGACGCTGACGATCAGTACCCCCAGGGCGGCAGCCACGATGAACCGGGCGGGCCGGATCTCCTGGCGCAGCAGGCGCGTCGCCGTGCTGTCCGCCCGGGTCACCCGGCCGACGCTCCGGCGGGGCGCAACGTCATCCCTTCGCTCCCGGCTGCGGTGGGGGATGCGGACTTGTACCATTGGAACGAGAACTCTTCTCTAGAGGAACTTCATCGCATTATTCAGAAGGTTCATTTCCAGGGCTTCCGCGTCATCTACGCCTCCCATCATGTAACCGCCAAACTTAATGTTTGCCCCGGCGTTATCTAGCGCTATGACCCCTTTGCCGAGCTCGTTGAGGGCTGCCTCGACATCCTTCAGTGTCACCTCGGTGTTCTGCTCGATGTAAAGCTCGGACAGCCGCCGGGTGTGCAGCAGCTCGCCGTGCCACTCCCTGACCCTGGGGTCCGAATTGTAGGAATCGAAGTACATTCGTGATCCGGGTATGATAGCTGGAGCGGCCACGGAGACGGTGGTCACCTGCCCGGCGTACTCCTCGGCGATCGCCAGCCAGTTGTCTACTTCTTGCTTCAGCTGCCGCATTGTCGTGCCGGGGAGGCCCAGGATGCCCGAGAGGTACAGCTTGTAGTCGAGCTTCTTTGCTAGCTCAAGTGCCGCGCGTATTCGGTCGGGCCCCTTGTTGATGCCCTTCGAATTTCCCTTCAGCAGCTTTGGGTCGAAGGACTCTATGCCGACATTCCACGTGCGGACGAAGCCTTTGCAGAGCTCGGCCGAGTTCAGGAACTCATAGACCAGGCCATAGGCGAGCAGGAATCTCTTGTCCTGCAGGATAGGTGATTCGCTGCAAGCCAGGGCCAGGTCGTCAAGGAGGGTGAATTCGCCGCCCCACTGACTCTTTGACATCCCTAGGGTTGAGTCGCCCGCAGCATATATATTTGCCTGCAGATCACCTACTAGGGTCTCCATGGAGGAGACGATCGCTGCGGTATCGGACATCTTGGGAGTGAGGCCCTGGATGGAGCAGTGCCGGCAGCGCCGGGCTGGCCTCCTTCCCCAGTTGCATCCGCTGTCAATGGGGAACGTGACCATTCTCTTCAGGTCGTAGTGCGCAGAGTACCAGACGGCAAACGCAGGATCGTAGTACGACTCCAGCTCCCGCTCGATCAGCTTGTAGTCGGGGAGGATCCGGAGGTTGAGGGGATAGGTCGGGGCCGACTGGTTTACTACCTGCCCATTTTTACGGTAGGCGATTGACGGCACCTTCTCGATGGGGAGCTTTCCGTCGATCGCGGCCAGGAGGGCCATCATGGTGAAGGGGCCGTTGTTTCCCGTGCTCACGAAGTCAACGATACGGGATCCGTAATCGCCGGTGAGGATCTCCCGGTGCAGGATTCCCGCGTGATCATTGCCGAGTACCACCACAGCTTCGGGCCTGACTCGCTTTAGCTCGGCGGCGAGGATGAGGCTCCAGGTCGCCGTGGCTGAATAGACGCTCATGGCCACGACGTCGGGCGGGTCGGAAGCGAGGCGCTCTTGTATAGCCTCCCATGTTACGTGGCTTACGTCGATGTACTCCCACGCGTGCGAGGGGAAGAATATCTCCTGATACGTGATCATCTCTATCAGTGATGCGTGCGGGTAGACCGTTCCCTCGTTCGCGTAACGCGACTGGTCGCCCGCCTCGGCCAAGAGTGCGCCGCCCCCTGAATGGCTTCCGCGGTGAGCGGTGGTAAGGGGCAGTGCTACGTACCAGACATGCTTCTTCTTCTGGGGGCTGCTGCCGATGGCCGGAAAGGTGCTGCGGTCACACCAGAAGTACCGGCTGTCTGCACTGGAAACCAGCTCCTCAACGGGTTCTAGGTTCATCATGTTCGCACCTTTCGCCAGATTGCCTAAGCTGGGTGAGTGTAGAGCCGGGTTCCCTCTTCAGGATCTCGAGGAGCGGCAGGTTCACGGCGAGACCCTGGATGATCTCCTCCAGTCGCCCGGCCAGGCGCTCGACCCGGGCGGCGTCGAAGATCTCGGCGTTGTACGTCACCACGATCTCCATCCCGCCGTCGGGGATACGGTCGAACACGAACTGCAGGTCGGCCTCCTTGGCCCGGCGGGGCATCTCCAGTCGGCTGAGCTCCACTAGGTGCCGGTCCGTGCTCGAGGGATCCGGTGCCTCGGCAATGTCCACGGCCACCATCACATCGAAGAGGGGACTGCGGTCCGGGCCCCTCTCCCAGCTCAGGTCCCGCATCGTCCACCCGTACGGGTACTCCTCGTGCTGGAGGGCGCGCAGCGCATCGTCCTGGGCAGTGCGCAGGACAGAGGCGACCGTCTCGTCGGGCCGCAGTCGCGTGCGCAGCGGAACGGTGTTGATGTAGTTGCCCAGCTGGTTCTCGAAATCGAGGCGGTTGCGGCCTCGGGTGTACGTGCCGATGGTGACGTCGTTGCCGCCGGTCTCGGCCAGCAGCAGGAGGCTGACCGCGGCCTTGGCGACGACGAACTCCGTCACCCCGTGGCTGCTCGCCAGGCCCGCGAAGCGCGAGGCGAGATCCGGCACCAGGCGGCGCGCCCGGCCCGCGGCGAAGGCGGTGCGGGCCGGGCGCGGCCTGTCTGTGGCGAGTGGTACCGCGCTGCTGGCCCCCGCTAGCTCCTGAAGCCAGAACTCGCGGTGCTCACGCCTGCGTTCACCGGCCATGCGAGCGTTACGCCACTGGGCCGTGTCCTTGTACTGCACGGCCAGCGGCGAGAGCCCCGCGTCGCGGCCCGCTACCGCGCAATCATAGAGCCGCTGCCATTCCTCGACCAGCACGTCCACCGTCCGCCCGTCCGACACCAGCTGGTGCATGGACGTCACCAGCAGCCAGCGGGGATCCGTGCGCAGCAGGTCGACGCGCATGAGCGGCTCTTCGGTCACGGCGAAGGCCGTCCGGATCCGGTCTTCGGCGAAGGTGCGGGCATCGGCAGGTGGCCGTCCCGCGAAGTCGTGGAACGCGAACGGCAGCGGCAGCGCTCCCGGCGCGTGGACGATCTGCATCCATTGGTCGCCCTGCCTCGCGAACGTCGTCCGCAGCACCTCATGCCGCTCGACGAGCCGGGCGAAGCTGAGCTCCAGTGCCGCCGCATCGACGTCGCCGTGCAGCTCGTACAGGTCGTTGCGGTTGAACCCGTCGGGCCGGTCGTACGTCTCCTCCAGGCCGAGCAGAAGGTCCTGCGCATACGCGACCGGGTAAGTGCCCGGACCGCCCAGGCTGGCGATTGCCTCGTCGCCGTTTACCTGGCCTTCCGCTTGCTCAAGCCCGGTGGCCAGCGCAGCGATGGTCGGCTGGGAGAAGAGCGCCTCCAGGTTCACGGCCACGCCCAGCTGGCTGCGGACGCGGGACAGGACCTGCACGGCGCGCAGGGAGTTGCCGCCGATCTCGAAGAACTCGTCATGGATGCCGACGTCGTCGGCACCGAGCACTTCCCGCCAGATCCCGGCGAGGGCGCGCTCGGATTCCGTGCGCGGCTGGCTGACATGGCGCGCGCTGGGCCGGGAAGGGTCAGTGCGGGCGAGGGACGTGCGGTCGATCTTGCCGTTGGATGTCAGCGGCAGCGCGTCGATCTCGGTGAAGTCGGCCGGGATCATGTGGCGGGGCAGTTCACCGTGCAGTACGGTGCGGCAGTCAGCGACCGTGGTGCCGGGCTCCAGCACGACGTACGCGCACAGCCGGTCCCTGTCACCGGCGCGAATGACGACCGCGGCTGCCTTCACGCCTGGGCAGGCGTCTATGCGGCGCTCGATCTCGCCGAGGTCGATCCGGAAGCCTCGTACCTTGACCTGGCTATCCCGGCGCCCCAGGTACTGCAGCGTGCCCTCCGCAGTCCAGCGTCCGGCGTCGCCGGTGCGGTACATGCGCAGCCCGGGGCGGAAGGGGTCGCGCAGGAACACCCTGGAGGTCTGCTCGGGATCGTTGAGGTACCCACGGCTGACACCAGTGCCCGAGACATAGATCTCGCCCTTCATCCCCTGAGGGCAAACCCGCAGGTGCTCATCCAGGACGTAGATCAGGGTGTTGTGGATCGGCGTGCCCAGCGGCACGGTGTCCGTGGTCACGGGCCGGGCCATCACATGGTGCGTGACGTCATCGGACGCCTCAGTGGGGCCGTAGGCGTTGACGACCGGGATGTGAGGGCAGCGCGCCAGCCAGCGGTTGACCGAGCGGGGCAGTACCGCCTCGCCGGTCACCAGCAGGTAAGTGAGAGCGTGCTGACCGAAGTGGCGGCCGGCGCGCTCCCAGGCATCGAGCATCGTGTCGAGGTAGGAGGGGACGACTTCGAGGACGGTAACTCCGTCCGCGGCGAGGCACTCGCCGAAGCGCACCGGGTCGAGCTGTAGCGAGGTCTCGTAGATGACCGTCCGGCCGCCGACGTACGGAGCCGCGAACATCTGCCACACGGAGATGTCGAAACTGTTCGACGCGTTCTGCGCCACCACGCTCCGCTCGGTCAACGACAGGTCGTTGATCTTCGAGTGGAGGTGGTTGAGCATTCCGATGTGCTCGACCATCACGCCCTTGGGCGCGCCGGTCGAGCCCGACGTGTAGATGACGTAGGCCAGTGCTGCGTCATCGGTCGTGATATCCAGGTCACCGACGTCGAGGTCCGCGCCGGCGGAGCCCGTCAGCTCGACCATGGTGCGCTCGTCGCCGATCTGGGCGCGCAGCCCGGACGTCAGGCGTGCCGGGTCCACGGCAACGACGCGGACCTGTGACGACTCCAGCATCGACCGTACGTACGAGGGCGGATAACCCGGATCGACCGGCAGGTAGGCGGCGCCGCACTTCCACAGCGCGAGGATCGCCTCGACCGTCAGGATCGAACGGTCCATGGCGAGGGCCACGACCTCTTCGGTAGCCACCCCCAGCTCGTCCCGGAAGAAGCGGGCGAGCTGGTTGGCCCGGGCGTTGAGGTCGGCATATGTCCGTTGCTCGGGGCCGGCCACCAGGCAGACGCGGTCCGGGCTCGTCCGAGCGAACCGCTCGACGGCCAGGTGGATCTTCCGCGAGGCATCGAAGTCGAAGCCATGCGTACCGATGGCGAGGACGCGGCGCTGCTCGGCCTCCGTCAGGTGCGGGACCTGCCGCAGGGCCATGTCCGGACGGTCCAGCACGGCGCCGAGGAGTCCGGTGAAAGACTCCCATAGCTGGTCAACGGTGCGGGCATCGAAAAGGCGGGTGTCGAAGCGGATGACCGCCTCCAGCGTGCCGGCCTGCTCGGCCAGCATGATGTTCAGCGGGAACACGCTAGTCTGCAGGGTGACGTCCACGGGAGTCACCCGCAGGTCCTCGTCGTCGGTCGCCGACAGGGCCTGCTCATCGTCACCCGCGAATTGTTCGAACTCAATCAGCACGTCAAACAGGTGCGCAGAGCGGGTGAGGCCGCGCTGCTGAAGCTCCTGGACGAGCTCCTCGTACGGGTAGTCGCTGTGCCGGGCGCCGGCTGTGAACTGGGAACGAACATGGGCGAACAGGGCCCGGAAGTCGGCCTCGTCGTCGACCTGCACCCGCAGCGGCAGCGTGCGCACCAGCATGGCGACGAGCTGCTCGGCGCCTGGCCTGCCGCGACCGCTGAGCGAGGTGCCGACCACCAGCTCGCCTTGGTCGGTGTAGCGGGCGAGTAGCGCGGCGAAGGCGCTGACGACAGATGTGAAGGCGGTGCCGCCCTCGGCCTTCGCGAACCGCTTCAGCCGCTCCCACAGCGCGTCGGGTAGCGCGTAGTCGCGGTAGGCGCCGCTGAAGGCCTCACCGCCGACACCGGAACGGACCGGCAGGTCGATCCCCGCGGGCACGTCCGCATACTGCTCCAGCCAGTACGCGGAGGCCGCCTCCCTGTGCTCGCCGGCGGCCTGCCTGCTCTGGACGTGATGGTCACGGTAGCCGATCTCCACCGCGGGCAGCCCGGGCGCGGCGCCCCGCGCGAACAAGGCATAGAACGCGAACAGGTCGCGGACCAGGAGGCCTAGGGACCAGCCGTCGACCACGATGTGATGCGTACTGAGCGTCAGGACGTGCTCGTCGCCGGCGAAGGAGGCCAGCTGGGCGCGGACGAGCGGACCGGCCTCCAGGTCGAACGGGCTGGCCGCGAAGGGACGCACGTACGCTGTGATGCCGGTGTCATCGGGCCGGGCGCCGGCTGGGTGCTCGAGGCGGAGGGAGACCGGGTGCCCTTCGGCCGCGGCCGTGACCTGGGCCAGCTCACCGTCGGCGAAGGCGAACGTGGTGCGCAGGGCCTCGTGGCGTCCGATTAGCGCGTCCAGGGCCTGCCGCAGCGCCTCCCTGTCCACGTGCCCGTCGAGCCGGAAGCTGCGGGTGAGGTTAAAGGCGGTGGAACCCCCTTCGAATTGCGCGGCGACCCAGATGTTCAGCTGGGCAGGGGATGCCGGGAACGGAGCCGGCGCAGCGGCGTCCGGTGCGGGCACCGGCCCGGGGGTGGACATGACATCCTGGATATAGGCGGCGAGCGCTTGCGGGGTTTCGTGGTCGAAGATGGCATAATCGTCAATCTCGACGGCGAAGAGGTCGCTGAGGTGGTGGATGACCTGCATTCCGCTGATGGAATCGCCGCCGAGGTCGAAGAAGGAATCGTCGATGCCGGGGGTCACGCCAAGGACGTCCAGCCACGCCGCCAGCACGGCCTCCAGCGGACCGGTCGCGGCCGGCCCGGCCGGCGCGGGCTTGGCTGCGGCGGGGCGCGTGCGGAGCTTGCTGTCGTCCAGCCAGCAGCGGATGCGGTCGAACTGGTACGACGGTAGCTCCACCCGGCGCCCCGGACCGATCCGGGCATCCCACCGCCACTGGGCACCAGCCCGGTACAGGCTGCCCAGGAAACCGCCCAGGCCGGTCCCGTCCAGGGCCACCACGTCGTAGTCCGCTCCAGCGCGCGCAACCAGCGCCCCGGAGATCGTGGATAGCGGGCCGGCCTCCACGAACAGGACCCGGCGCTGGCCGGTGAACTTGCTCGTGAGCCGGTCCACCCGGGCGTCGAGGTCCGCGGGCACGGCCCGTCCCGCGGCCGCCGCGCCGCGCAGCGCCTCGTCGAGCGGGACGCGGCCGCTGGCGCCGTCTAGGGCGAGCTTGGCCGCGCTCTGGGCGACGACGTGGGCGAAGTCCAGGCCGATGTGGCGCAGCAGGCCCGCGAAGGCGTACTGGAACGCGAACTGCTCATCCCGCAGGCCGAGCCGGGATGCGGTGTCCAGGGCCTCCCTGTACAGCCCGTCGAAGCGTGCGTGGCGGCTCTGGAGCCCGGCGGTGAGCTCCGGCGTCACGTCACAGGAATCCGACAGCAGCAGTACCGTCGTCGTCGGCCCGGCGGGGGATGGCGGAGGCGTTTCGGCGGCCGCGTCCCTGAGCTCGGCCACGCTGCTCACCGTCAGGGCGATGCGGTACGAGTGGTGGTCGCGTCCCGCGGTTAGGGTGCGCTCGATGTCCGCCAGGTCCAGCTCCGGCCGCTCCTCGGTCCAGCGGCGCAGCGCGGCCGCGCTGGCAGCGAGGGCAGTGGGACTCTTCGCCGACAGCGGTATGAGGTACGCTCCGCTGGGCTTCCGGGCTTCCCTGGCTGATGAGCCATCCAGGCTGGTTGCTTCCTCCAGGATGGCGTGCACATTGGTGCCCATCACGCCGAACGAGCTGACGCCCGCACGGCGTATTCCCGCGGCCGGCTCCCACGGTGTCAGCTCCTGGGTGACCGAGACGGCCGAGCCCGCGAAGTCGATCAGCGGGTTGAGCTTGGCGGCATGCAGGCTAGGGAACAGCTCCCGGGTGCGCAGGGAGAGGACGACCTTGATCAGGCCGACGAGGCCGGCCACGCTCCAGGTGTGGCCGATGTTGGACTTCGCGGTCGACAGGGCGACGAAGTTCTTCCGGTCGGTGACCCGTCCGAAGGCCAGGTCGATTCCCTCGATCTCGATCGGGTCGCCCAGCGGGGTCCCCGTGCCGTGGGCCTCGATGAAGGAGATGGTTACGGGGTCAATTCCCGCCTTCTTCCAGGCCAGCTCGATGACCTCGGCCTGGGCGGTGCTGTCCGGAGCGGTCAGGGTGCTGGAGCGAGACGAGTCGTTGTTGGCGGCGGTGGCCTTGATGACGGCGTGCACCGTGTCACCATCGCGCACCGCCGCTTCGAGCGGCTTGAGCAGGATAACGGCGACGGCTTCGCCCGAGCCGGTGCCGGCCGCGTCGGCGGAGAACGCGCGAGCCTTGCCGTCGGCCGAGCGGATGCCGATGTCGAGATCGCCCGTCTTGTGGTCGGCCAGCACGTTGATGCTGGCCCCGCACACCATGGCCAGCTCGCAGTCGCCGAGCAGGAGGTCGTTCACCGCCATGTGCACGGCGAACAGGGCGGACGAGCAGGCCGAGTCGATCATCGTGGCCGGGCCGCGCAGGCCGAAGAAGCGCGATAGCCGTCCGGCCATGGCCGACACGTGCGTGCCCATCCTCATGATCGGCTCGGGGTTGAGCACCAGCTCGCCGTACTCGATCTTCGTGTCGGCGGCATACACCGACCCGCGCACGCCCTCGAGCGACCCAGGGGCGTAGCCGGCGTTCTCGACCGCCTGGTAGGCAACCTGGAGCAGCAGCCGGTGCTCGGGCGCCATGTACTGTGCCTCGCCCTTGGAAATGCCGAAGAACGCGTGGTCGAAGCTGTCAATGTCGTCCAGGAAGCCACTCAGCTGGTACTGCTCTTCCGGGTGGAGCGAGGTTCGCGTGATGCGATCATCGGTCAGCTCACGGACGCTGTCGCGGCCGTCACGAAGGTTGCGCAGGAACTGCTGGAGGTCGTCCGCCTCAGGCAGTCGGGCCGCCATGCCGATCACGGCGATGTCCCGGCCAGTGACAGCCGAGGACCCGGTGGCACCCGCCCCGGTCCCGGTAGCGCGGACCCCGCCGCTCGCGTTGACCTCAGAACTCATGCTCGGTGACCCCGTCTTCCGGCTCGGTACGGAGGGGTTCGACCAGCGCCGCTTGCGTGGCGATGGTGCGGTGGGTGAACAGCTGGGCGATGCGGAAGGTCCCCGGGAAGCGCTCTTCGAGCAGGGCATACAAGCGCAGCAGTTTCAGGGAGGTACCGCCGAGGGCGAAGAAGTTGTCCTCGACTCCTGGTGCGGGGCCGTCCAGGACGGTCGCCCAGATGTCACGGATGTCGTGCTCGATGCCGGTGCGCGGGGCGGCCTGCGCGTCCGGCCTTGGCCTCCGTGCGAAGCGGGGCGCCGACAGGGCGGCCCGGTCGGGCTTGCCGTTGGCGGTGGTGGGGATCCGGTCCACGGCGATGTACTCGCCGGGGACCATGGCCCTGGGCAGCAGGCCCATCAGGTGGAGGTGCAGTTCCTCGGCGAGGTCCTGCTCGTCCCGGTCCCGTTCCTGCGGCACTACGTAGGCGACCAGGTACGCCTCACCGCTCCTGTCCTTGTGGGCGATGACAATGCTCGTGGAGACGGCCGGATGGCCGGTGAGAGCGTTCTCGACTTCCGCGGGCTGGATGCGCACACCGCTGACCTTCACCTGATGGTCGGCGCGGGCGAGGACGTCCAGCAGGCCGTCGGGACGCAGCCGTCCGATGTCACCGGTGCGGTGCAGCAAGTCGTCCTCGTCCTCGCGCAGCGGGTTGGCGACGAAGCTCGCTTGCGTGGCCTGCGGGTCGTTGAGGTATCCGAGGGTACGGAACGGGGTACGAATGACGATCTCGCCGGTCTCGCCGACACCGCCAAGCACGCCGTTATCGCGCATCACGAAGATCTGTGTCTGCGGGAGCGGGGGGCCAGCCGGGATGACCGGGGGCAGCGGTCCGTCCGGGACACGGTAAAAGGATTTCGCCAGCGTCGTCTCCGTCGTCCCGTACAGGCCCACCACCTCGGTGCCCGGGCAGCGGCTGCGGATGCTTTCCACCAGGGCCGCCTTCATCGGCTCGCCCGAGCAGATCGCCAGCCGGAGGCGGCCGGGGCGGACATCGGCGTCCAGCAGCCAGCTCTGCAAGACAGTGGGGGCGGCGTGCAGGACCGTGATCCGCTCGCGGTCCAGCCAGCGGAAGATCGCCTTGCCGCCCAGTTCGTCCGCCTCCTCAGGTACCACCAGGGTGCCTCCCGAGACCAGCGCAAGGAACGTGTCGCGCAGCATCACGTCGAAAGAGACGCTGGTCAGCTGCGAGCACCGGTCGTCCTCTCCGAGGGCGAACTCCGCGGCCTGCCAGGTGAGGAAGTGGCTGAGCCCGCCGTGCCGGCCCAGCACTCCGCGGGGAAGGCCAGTAGTACCGGACGTGAAGAACAAGTACGCCGGGTCCGCGGCGGACAACAACGGCAACGGCGTCGTGCTGTCACCCTCCTCGCGCAGCGGGGACAGCCCGTCGGCGTCAACATCGACCGTTTCGATGCCGGGCAGCGCCCGGCCGGCGACCGTCGCGAACAGGCCTGCCCTGGCGATCTCGAGGAGGTGGCGTACGCGTCCTTCGGGCAGCGCGGGGTCCAGCGGGAAGGCGGTTGCCCCGCTGCGCAGCACGCCAAGCAGGCCGACGACGAAGCCGATGCCGCGCGGGCCGGTTATCCCGACCACATCGCCTACACCGCGGCCACGCGCCACCAGCCGGCGGGCGACAGCGTCGCTGCGGGCGACGAGCTCTCCGTACGACAATGTGCGGCTTCCCTGCCGGATGGCGATGCGCCCGGGATGGCGCGCGGCGGCGCGGGCTATCAACTCGGGCACCGGCTGCTGGGGGGGCTGTTCCAGCGCCGCCGCGAGCTCGGCCCGCTGATGCCGGGCGGCCCCGGCCTCCAGGGCGTACGACGTGATGGGCAGCCCGGGGTCCGTCGTGGCGAGCTCGAGCACCTCGACCAGCTGGGCGGCCATCGTCTCGGCTTGTCCGGACGAGAACAGATCGGCCCGGTAGACCAGTTCGATCAGCATCTCGCCGTCCAGCTTGTCGCGGACGTAGAACGTGAGCGGGAACTTGGCCTGGAGGTAGAACGCGTGGTCGTCGACCTCGGCAGTGACCCCGTCGATGGTCAGGTCCTCGGTCATGTCGCCCAGGTAGTTCAGCAGTACGTCGAATATCGGGCTGCGGTCCAGGGCGCGCTCCGGGTTGAGGCGCTCGACAAGCAGCTCGAACGGTGCGGCCTGGTGCTCGTACGCCTCCCGGACCCCGGTGCTGACCCGCCCCAGGAGCTTGGTGAAGGGGGGTGCTCCGGTCAGGTCCGTGCGGAGTACCAGGGTATTGAGGAACAGCCCGACGGCCCGCTCCAGATCGATGTCCGGCCGGGACACGACCGGGAATCCCACCACCACGTCCTCCTGGTCCCCGAGGCGCCCGAGAACCAGGCTGAGGGCGGCCATCGTGATCTCGAAGGGGGTCGTCGCGGTGCGGGCCGCCAGCTCCCGCAGCCTGCGGCTGGTGCTGGCGCCGACCCGCGCCGTAAGGCTCCCGGACCCATCCTGCGGGGCCGCGTCGAGCCCGCAGGCGGGCAGGTCCAGGGAGGGCGCCCCGGCGAGCCGGTCCGCCCAGTACGCCAGGTCGTCTTCGATGGCCTTACTGTGCGCGGGGTCGCGGACAGCGGCCGCATAGTCGATGTACTGCACCGAGGGGGCGGGCAGCGGATCCGGGGCGCCCGCCGCGTGCCCCGCGTACAGGCTGGAGATCTCTTGCATCATCAGGCGCAGCGTCCAGCCGTCCCCCGCGACGTGATGCACCACCACCAGCAGCTGCCATTCCTCATCAGCGAGACGGAACAGCACGACCCGCAGCGGCGAGGAATCCTCCAGGCGAAACGGCGAGGAACCGATCTCCCGCACCTGCCGCATGGCCTCGTCGCGCGCTGCCTCGCGCGGGAGCGCGCCCAGGTCTCGTACCTCGAACGGGACGGGGAGGTCGTGATGCACCTGCTGGAAGACCTCGCCACCCTCCTGGGTGAACGTTGTTCGCAGCATTTCGTGCCGGGACACCAGGCTCGTGACGGCCTGCGCCATCAGCCCGGCATCGACCGGGCCCTCCAGGCGGATCAAGACGGGGATGTTGTAAGAGCCGCTGTCGGGGTCGAGCATGTGCAGGAACCACATGCTTTTTTGAGCGAACGACAGGACGTGCCGTTCGCCGCGCGGGACGCGCGCCATTGGCGCCGCGGACGGTGCAGGCGCGGCTGAGCCGGCGATCAGGGCGGCCTGGGCGGCGACTGACCGGTGGGTGACCAGCGCGGCGAGCTTTAGCTCGACGCCGAAGGCCCGGCCGATGCGGGTGGATAGCTGCAGCGCACTGAGCGAGTTGCCACCGAGGGCGAAGAAGTCGTCCTCGGCACCTACTCGCTCTAGCTGTAGCAGCTCCGACCAGACCGCGGCCAGCCGCTTCTCGGCCGCGGTGCGCGGGACGACATACCGGCTACTGGAGACCTGCGCCGTGTCGCCCAGCGCGAGCAGGGCACGGCGGTCAGCCTTCCCGTTGCGCGTGACCGGGAGGGCGTCAGTGAAGACGAAGTACGCCGGCACCATGTACTCCGGCAGCTGTGAACCGAGGGCTTCCCGCAGCTCCGCGGGAGCCGCCGGCGCGCCGGGCACCGCGTTCTCGACGAACGCCCACAGGGCGTCGGTACCGGCCGCATCCTTCCGCACCATCGCGATGGCCCGCTTGACGCCCTCCTGGCCGGCTAGCGCATGCTCGATCTCCCCCAGCTCGATGCGGAAGCCGCGCAGCTTGACCTGACTGTCAGTGCGGCCGAGGTAGCGGACCTCGCCGTTTTCCTGCCAGCGGGCCATGTCCCCGGTCCGGTACATGCGGGCACCGGGCTGGAATGGGTCTGGCGTGAAGACGGCGGCGGTCTTCTCCGGCCGGTTCAGGTAGCCACGGGCTACCTGAACACCGCCGATGTACAGCTCGCCGGGGATGCCGACGGGACAGGGCCGGCCGTTGCCGTCGAGGACATACATGCGCGTGTTGGCGGCAGGCCGGCCTATCGTGACCGGCTGCGAGGTGTCGGTGACCTCCAATCGAGAGACGTCGATGGTGGCCTCGGTGGGGCCGTAGTAGTTGTGCAGCCGCGTGCCGGTGTCCGTGGTGGCGGCGAAGAACCGGGTGGCGAGGTCCCGGCTGAGCTCCTCACCGCTGCATATGACGTTGCGCACGCCGGTGAAGCCCCCGTCAACCGCAGACAGGTACTGGCTGAGCATCGACGGCACGAAGTGCAGCAGCGTCACGCCGTGGGACACGACTGCGTCATGGATGAGCGCTGGATCGGACTGGCCCCCGGGCGTGAGCATCACCTGGCGAGCGCCGGTGACCCCGGGGAGCAGCAATTCCCACACCGATACATCGAAGTTGTACGGCGTCTTCTGCAGCACGACGTCCCGGTCGGTCAGCCGCAGTTCCTCGATCATCCAGCGGAGCCGGTTGACCAGGCCGCGGTGCTCGACGAGGACACCGTTGGGCACGCCGGTCGAGCCGGACGTGTAGAGGCAGTATGCGATGTCGTCGGGCCCGGCCGACGGCGGCGGGTTATCGGCGTACACGGCATCCGCCGCGAAGTCAGTGACGTCGATGACGGTGCGGCCGGGCGCGGCCATCGCGCCGGCGCGGGCCGTATCCGCGATAATCACCGTGACACCGGAGTCATCAAGGATGGTGGCGATCCGGTCAGCCGGGTCGATGGTGGACAGCGGAAGGTAGGCACCGCCCGCCTTGAGCACGCCCAGGATGGCGGCTGTCAAGTCGACGCTCCGGTCCAGGCGCAGGGCGACCAGGGCACCGGGGCCGATTCCATGGTGCTTGCGCAGCGTCCACGCGAGGTCGTTTGCCCGGGCGTTCAGCTCGCCGAAGGTCAGCGCCTGGTGATCGTCGACGACCGCGGTGCGCTCCGGAGTGATGGCCGCCTGCTGCTCGAAGAGCTGATGGGCCGGGGTGTCGGTGTTATACGCGGCGTCCGTGGCGTTGAAGCCGGTCAGCACGAGGGCACGCTCGGCTCCGGTCAGGAGCTCCAGCTCCTCCACCGGGGCGGCGGGAGCGGTGGCGACGCTCGTTAGCAGCGTCTCCAAGTGGGCCAGCAGCCGCTCGACCCGTACCTCGTCGAACAGGTCCGTTGCGTACTCGGCGGTGATCGCCAGCCCGTTGTCCGTCTCCACGCAGTAGAGCGTGAGGTCCATCTTGCTGTGCCGGACGGGGTGGTCGACGTGCCGTATCCGCAGCCCGGTGGGGGCAGCGGCGGGAGTGCCCCAGGCCGGGTCCATCATCACCATGACATCGAAGAGCGGATTGCGATTGCCCGCGGTGACGGCGCCGATGTCCTGGACGACGCGGTCGAAAGGGTACTCGCCGTGCCGGACAGACTCCGCGAGGGAACCCTGCACGGCATGCAGCAGCGCGCGAAACGTCGTACCGGGGGCAACCTCCTCACGCAGGGCGAGGCTGTTGACGTAGCAGCCGACCTGGTGCTGCAGAGACTCCAGCGGTCGGCCGAGGGCAGACGTGCCGAGCACGAAGTCCCGCTGGCCGGTGTAGCGGAAGAAGAGCACCCGCAAGACCGTGCTGATCCCCGCGTACAGGGTCGTGCCCTCCTGGCGGCATAGCGACCTGAGGCCCTGGAGGGCCTGGGCGGAGGTCGTACGGCGCAGGACGGCGCCCCGGTAGGTCCGGGTCGCGGGGCGCAAGCGGTCAGCGGGCAGGTCCAAAGGCTCGGGGGCCTCGGCGAGCTTCCGGCTCCAGTAGGCGCGCGACTCGCCGGCCGCGGGCCGGCCGAGTGTCCGCTGCTGCCAGTGCGCGTAGTCCTTGTACTGCAGGCCCGGTGGAGCCTCGTCAGGCTGCCGGCCACCGAGCCGGCCGTCGTAGCCGGCGATGAGGTCGTCGATCAGGACGGTCAGCGACCAGCCGTCGACGGCAATGTGATGGGCGCTCACGACGAGGACGTGGTGGTCCGGGGCTTGCTCGACCAGCAGGAAGCGCACCAGGCGGCCGGCCGCGAGATCGAAGTCCCGCTGGACGAAGCCGGCGATCGCGGCCTGCGCCGCGTCCTCGTCAGCGGCGGCCTCGATCTCCCAGTCGACGCAGAAGTCCTCCCGCACCTGCTGCATCGGCACTCCGGCGACCTCGTCGTAGGCCGTGCGCAGCGACTCGTGGCGGATCAGGAGCCGTACGAGGGCGCCGTGCAGGGCCTCCTTGTCAAGCGGGCCGAGTATCTCGTACACGGCGGGCACGGTGTACGCCGCGTGAGAGGCGCCGGTCTGGGCCAGGAGCCACATTGACAACTGGCTGGAAGACAAGGGGTGCCACGGCGCGGATGCCACGGGAGTGATGTCCGGTAGCGCGTCGTCCGAGGGCCGGTCCTCGTGGATGCGGCCGGGGATCTGGCCGGGGACTTCCCCGGGCGATGGTGGCACAGGCTCATCACCGGCGGCGGGCCCCGGCATCGGAAGCTGGCTGACGAAGTCTGACACGACATCGAACTCGAACAGCGCCGCGGGGTTCACCTGCCGCCCGGTCTGCCGCCCGATCCTCGTGCAGATCCGGATGGCCTGCAAGGAAGTGCCACCGAGATCGTAGAAGCTGTCGGACCGGCCTATCCGGTCGACGTCGAGGATCTCGGCCACGATGTCCGCCACGGTGGTTTCGAGCGGCCCTTGCGGCGGCTCGTACTCGGCGTCTACGAGTTGTTCGCGGCTCTCGCTCAACGCGATGTCTCCTCGCAATCGTCAGATGAGGATGGGGGTGTGCGCGGCGGGCGGGCCTGGCTGACGGCCAGGCCGACGCGCCTGATGCCCTCCCTGAGGGAGGCTTCGTCCACGGAGAGGGTGATGCGGAAGCACTGGGTGCAGTGCTGGCCGGGTCGCGGGGCAGCGGTGAAGAAGCTCCGGCCCGGGGTGATGAACACCTGCCGTTCCTTGAGCTGGCGGTAGAGCGCGAGATCGTCGAACCAGCCCTCGTTGACCCATACCCAGGCGAACATGCCGCCCTCGTTCGCGTGCAGCCGCCAGTCGACGTCCGGCGGCATCGCGCTGAGCAGGAGCTTTTCCGCCAGCAGCCGGCGCTCGGCGTAGAACGGCCTGATCGCCGTCGAGACCGCGTCGTCGATCGCGCCGGAGCGCAAGCCCTCCGCGACTGCGGCCTGGGCCAGCCGGGGGGCGTGCAGGACCGAGTTGGACAGGAAGGAGACGATTGGCGTGATGAAGCGCTCGGGGCCGATGGCGAAGCCGATGCGCTCACCCGGCAGGCCGGCCTTGGACAAGCTGAAGCAGTTGACCACGTTCGGATGCAGCACCGGCGGGGCCTGGGTCGGGCCGATTTGCGGAAACGGCTGGCCGTAGGCGTGATCGACGAACAGCGGGACGTCGAGCCGCTCGGCGATCCTGATCAGGCCGTCCTGCTCCGCGGGGGTCACGGCTCGCCCCGTCGGATTGCACGGGCTGGACAGCAGCAGCATGCCCGGGTCGGCGGGCAAGGCGGCCGCGTCCAGGTCCAGGACATACCGGAAGAGACGGCCTTCCTCCGCCACGGGCGGCGACTCCACGCCGGCGATGCCCCCGGCGATGGTGCACAGTCCCTGGTAGCCCGTGTAGTCCGGCGTCATCGGCAGCAGCACCCGGCGCGGGCCTGCCCGACCGGGGCCCGCGTACAGCGCGGCCGCGATGAAGCAGAGCATCTGGCTGCCCGGGCCGATGACGATGTTCTCGCTGCCGATCATCCACCCGAGGCGGTCGCGGAAGTAATCGGCGATGGCGCTCAGCAGCGCCGGCGTCCCCCGTGACGGACCGTACTGGCCCGCTTCGGCGAAGCTCTCCGCGTGCGCGTGCCGGATCAGGTCTCGCCACATCGTCTCCACGGCCGGAATCGACGCAGGATTGCCGATGCTGAGGTTGAGCCACTCGTCGGCCCGGTCGCCCGCGGTGGAGGTCGCGATGTCGTCCATCAGGCGGCGGAGCCCGGACATACGGGACATCTGCTCGCCAACGTAGGACAGTCCCGCCGGGGAGGGCGCCTTCGCCGCGCGCATCATGATTGCGCTCGTAGCGACTTGGCGATCTGCTCGTGTACTTCGGGTGCCTTGTCGAACACCGCGAAGTGGCCGCCGTCCAGCGTGTGCAGCCGGAACCCGTTGCCTGCCTGCACCTCCCAGCCCGCGGCCTGGTCGAGGGTCGTACCAGCGTCCCGGGTGGCGCCGAAGACGGTGACGCGGATGGGAAGTGGATCCTCCGGCTGGTAGGCGTACTCCTCGTTGACCTGGAAATCGGCGATGAGCAGAGGATGGATCCGGGCCAGGAGACCCTCGTCGTTCAGGACCTCTTCCGGGGTGCCGCCGAGCTTGCGCAGTACCGCGGCCAGTTCGGGGACCGAAAGGCCGCTCAGCCGCGTGCGGGGCAGCGGAAGCTGCGGCGCGGGGCGGCCTGAGACGAACAGGTGCACCGGTGCCGGGCCGCCGACCCGGCGGATCTGCCGGGATAGCTCGAAGGCGACCAGGGCGCCGGTGCTGTGGCCGAAGAGCGCATACGGCGGGCGAACATCCTTAACGACCTCAGCAGCGAGCAGGCGCGCCAGCCCGGCCGCGGAGGTCAGCGCGGCCTCGCGGCGGCGCTTTTCCCGGCCGGGCGGCTGCACCGGGCACACCGCGACTCCGTCCAGGGAACCTGCACCCCAGGACCGGTAGACGGTGGCGCCCGCTCCCGCGTGGGGCAGGCACAGCAGCCGGATCCCGGCTTCCGGCGCGGCGCCGAAGGGCAGCCAGGGGCTTCCGGCGGGTCGCTCACTCGCTGGCGCGGTCCTCCCGGCGCGGGCACGGGACGGCCTCGAGGCGGACCTCGCGAGGCGGAGCAGCGCGGCCGAGTCCACCTTGCCGTTCGCGGTGACCGGGAACGCCTCGACGCGCAGTATGACGCTCGGCGTCATGTACCCGGGCAACTGGCGCGCTAGCTGGGCGCGCACCGCCAGGGGATCGTCGTCGCCGCGCGGCGGGGCCTCGTCGGTCGTGTAGAACAGCGCAATGCTCCGTACCTCGCCCTGCGCGGTCACCACGGGGATCGCGACACAGGCCCGGGCTCCGGGTACACGGCGCACCACGGCCTCGATTTCCTCCAGTTCCACCCGGTGCCCGCTGATCTTCACCTGCCGGTCCACCCGCCCGCGGTAGTGCAGCACCCCCGATTCGTCAGTGACGCCGATGTCGCCGGTGCGCTAGATCCGCACGGGCGCGCCGTCCACTGGCACGACCGGGAACTTGGTCGCGGTGAGTTCCGGGTCGCCGAAGTACCCGCAGGCCAGGCCCTGGCCGGCGATGCAGATCTCGCCCTGCTGGCCGACCGGGCACGGGCGGTTGTCCGGGTCGAGCACGAGGACCGTGGTGCCCGGTACCGCAGTGCCGACCGGTACGCCATCAGGCAGGTCGCAGTCCTCGGCGCGGAGCAGCCGGGTCGTGGTGAGCATGCAGTTCTCCGCTGGCCCGTAGCCGTTGCGCAGCGGGATGCCCGGGTGCTGCTGGAGGAATGCGCGGACGTGCGCGGGGGACAGTTTCTCGCCGCCGGCCAGCACCTGGCGCAGGCCTTCGAAGCAGCCGGCGTCCTCGTCCACGAAGAGGTTGAAGAGTGACGTGGTGATCCACAAGGTGTCCACGCCTGCGGCCGAGATGAGCTCACGGAGAGTATGCGGCACGAGGTGATCCTCTTGCACCAAGACCGTGGTGCCGCCGCTGACAAGCTGGCCCCACACCTCGAATGCGTACATGTCCCAGGGCAGCGGCGCGGCCTGTGGCGTGGCGTGGCCAGGACCGAACCCAGCGAGCCCGCCGGGCCCGAACATCCGGCTCACCGCCTGGTGCGGGGAGACCACGAGCTTCGGCCGCCCGGTCGTGCCAGACGTGAAGAACACGGTCGCCGGGGCCGAGGCGTGAGGCGCGCTGGCCGTGAACCCGCGAGCCCTCGCCGCCGCATCGGTCACGTCTTCATTGGCCACCGGGCAGACGGGATGCGTGCCCAGGTCACGGGAGGCGCCCTCCGCCGTGACGACCAGCGGCGGCGAGAGGAGGTCAATGATCGCGGCGATCCGGTCCGCGGGCCAGCGGAAGTCGAGGCCGGCGTAGGCGGCCCCGCACTTGAGGATCCCCAGCTCTAGCGCGATGAGCTGCGCGGAGCGGGGAAGGATGAGCGGGACGACGGTGTCGGGACCGACGCCGCGCTCGGCCAGATCCGCCGCGTAGGCGTCCGCGGCGGCGTCCAGGCTCGCATAGCTGACGTGTCTTCCCGCGGTAATGATGGCGGTCGCGTCGGGTCGCTGCGCGGCGTGACGGGCGACAGCGCGGTGAATGACTGATTCGAATGTGGCGTTCACGATGCCATTTCTCCCGTTGTGGACCTCATCAGCTCCGCGATCCGTCTGGTGAGGACGTCTATATCGGCTTCGTGGAAGTGGTCGGTGCTGAACTTGGCGCCGACCACGAGCTCGTCGTCAATGACCTCGCCCTCGAACATGAGGTCATCTCTCGTTCTGGGTTCTCGCCCGGTCGTGCCGGTGTCCTCGTCCGTGTCGGACAGCGGCCCGCCGTCCGCCCGCTGTTCCGGGCGGCTCAGCTGGCCCCGTCCTGCTCGCTGGAGACGGGCGACTGGAAGCGAAGCGCGTCGGAGCTGAACAGGTTCACCGGGGCGGCGGTGGTTGTCATAGATGTCGATGGCCACGTCCGGGTGCCCGTCCATTCCGACATGGCGACGAAGGCCGCTGACCTGAGCGGGTCGACAGGGCGCCCGCACGCCATGCTTTTCCAGTGCGGCCACCGCGTCGTCCAGGAGCCGCGTACCCGTCCTCGAAGGTGAAAGGACGGTCAGCAACCCCAATCATGTATGATCGCAAGTAACCTGGTTGGTTTTGTTCGCCAGTCTCGACCGCGGTTGTTCGTGACCGGCGATCACACCCCGAAAATTCGCGAAGTTGATGTTTACCAGTTCTGACCACACCCCGTGCATAGCTGGCTGCGACTCGCTGACCTCGGCCGATACCCTGCTTCTCGCCGACGCCGAAGGACCTCCGCCTTAAGGCTGGGGTCACTTCTCGTAAGCGCCTAAGCCCGTCCGGCCTGCCTGGCTCCCTCGGACCCGGCAAGCGAACGCGGTCGGTTCTCACGAACTTAGGCCCCTAGTTCTTCACGCTAAAACTTCCCTAGTTGATTAGGCAAGACATTAGCGTGTAACGATGCGCATCGCAACCTCCCGCTCTTCTCCCGATACTGAGCGTTAACAATGCCCCCGTACAGGGAATCGCCGCGCCGCACTTCAGGCCCTAGGTGGCCCGATGGCTTGTTACAACTAGCCACACAGTGACGAAGGTCATATTCCGCTACGCAACTGGTAGCGTCGCCGCGACGGAACTGATGCAGCCCTGCTTCCGTGGCACGAGCCAACTAATGGCGCCCCTGCGGGCCGGACGGTTACCGGCTCCCTGTGCCGTCCCCGGCCGCGGACCGCCCCTGTGCCGTGCCAGAACTCTCACATAGGTACTGACCTGGCGTTTTCGCGATCGCTATGCCGCTCTTCGGTACTCGCTGATGATGCCGCCGAGGACCTGCCTGCGCTCGATCCTGGCGGTGATATCCACGGCGTGGCCGGACCCGCGCAGCCGGGGTTCTTGCTGTAGCCCCTGGTGCGGACGATGCCCGTTATAGTGCCGGATGTACTCGGCCAGGACGCTGCGGAGGTGCCGTTCGCCGAGGATCAGCATGTGGTCCAGGCACTCGCGCCGTAGCGTCCCTACGAACCGCTCCGCGAATGCGTTCGCCCGTGGCGCCCGGACCGGCGTCCTGATCACCTGCGTGCCATTCCCGGCGAAGACGCCGTCGAATGCCGCGGTGAACTTGCTGTCCCGGTCACGGATCAGGAGCCGGAACTGCCCTGTGGGGTGCCAGAACTGCGCCATGGCTTCTGACCTGGGGTTTCCCGGATCAGCCTGTGGGGTTCCAGAACTCGGCCACTGCTCTTTACCTGGCCTTTTACGCGGCTCGCTCGTATTCGTTGATGAGGCCACCGAGGACGGGCCGACGCTTGATCCGCTCCTTGGAAAGGTCCGCGATCGGGTGATCGGGCCAGGGCGGGCAGAGCTGGCTGCTGCGGTGGGGTCGCCGCCCGTTGCAGTGGGCCTCGTAGTCGGCCAGGACCGTCCGCAGGTGCCGCTGACCGAAGATCAGCATCCGGTCGGTGACCTCCGTCCGGGCCGTGAGCACGAACCTCTCTGCATAGGCGCTCGCGCGCGGGCTGCGGGGCGGGATCCTCACGGCCTTGATGCCGGCGTCGGCCAGGACCGCGTCGAACGCCCCGGTGAACTGCCCGGCCCGGTCGCGGACCACCGACGCCCTGACCCGCAGGCCCCAGCTTGACGAGCGCATCGTGCGCCTGTATTCCGTGCTGCACGACATGGACCTCAACAGCGACGATGTCCAAGTCTCACCGCGCCCGAAGCATCAATAGATCACGAGGTGCTGAAGCAACAACAACGGATAACCATTGGGCGAGCGCCGCCCTCGCGGTGATACATGCGGACATGTGCTGACTACCCTTAGTGTGGATCTGAACGCCTCGCCGATGTTCGGCGAATTTCAGGGATCGGTAACGAGGCGCAAGCATGGAAGCTGCGAAGGAGTGCCAAGCATGGCGAAGCAGCCTGCGCTCGGGTTCGCGGGATTGCTCCGACGGCTACGGGTCAGGGCCGAACTGACCCAGGATGAGCTAGCCGCGGCCGCCCGCGTCAGCGCGCGGGCGGTCAGCGACCTGGAGCGCGGCATCAACCGCACCGCGCGCCGCGACACCGCCGAGCTGCTGGCCGAGGCCCTGGGCCTGACCGGGGCCGAGCGCCAGGAGTTCCTGGCCGCGGCCCGCGGGGTGCCAACCCAGGCGCAGCGCGCGGCCCAGGCCACGGCCGAGGCGGGCGAGCACGACGACGACGCGCAGGCCTCCAACTCGGTGTGGATGGAGTCCGCGGCCAGCGGGAACTTCGTGAACCGGGAGCGCGAGCTGGCCGCCTTGCGCGAGGCGTGGTCGGCCGCGCAGGCCGGCCGGCGGGTCCTGGCGCTGGTCTCCGGGGAGCCGGGCATCGGCAAGAGCGCGCTGACGGCGCAACTGGCCCAGCGCGCGCGGGCCGGCGGCGGCCGGGTGCTGTACGGGCGGTGGGTCGACGGCGTGCCCGCCGCCTACCGGGCGTTCCGCGAGGCACTGGCCGATTACGCGCGC
>JAICUO010000646.1 GCA_025935815.1 Streptosporangiaceae bacterium | reverse complement strand
CGTCCGCCACATCGACATGCCCACCTCCCCGCAGCGAGTGTGGCGGGCCATAGCAGCGTCCACCCAAAACAAGGCACGGACCGCTAACTCGAAGGAGGCCTGAGAGATGACGGAGGTCAAGCTCACCGTCAACGGGGTCGCACGCGGCGACGAGGTCGAGCCCCGGCTGCTGCTCGTCCACTACCTGCGGGAGACGCTCGGCCTGCGCGCCGCGAACGTCGGCTGCGACACCACCTCCTGCGGGGCCTGCACGGTCTTGCTGGACGGCGAGTCGGTCAAGTCCTGCACGGTGCTGGCCGTTCAGGCCAACGGCCGCGCGGTCACGACCGCCGAGGGCGTCGTGAACGCAGACGGCACGCTGGGCGTCGTCCAGCAGGCGTTCCGGGAGGAGCACGGCCTGCAGTGCGGCTTTTGCACGCCGGGCATGGTGATGGCGGTGACCAGCCTGCTCGCGGAGAACCCGCAGCCCACCGAGCAGGAGGTCCGCGAGGGCCTGGAGGGCAACTTCTGCCGCTGCACCGGCTATCACAACATCGTCCGCGCCGCCCTCAACGCCGCCGCCAAGCTGCAGACCTCTGAGGTATCCGCATGATCCCCGCCTCGTTCGAGTATGAGGTCGCCGCCTCCGCGCAGCACGCCCTGGCATTGCTGGCCGAGCACGGCGAGGACGCCAAGCTGCTGGCCGGCGGCCACTCGCTGCTGCCGATGATGAAGGTCCGGCTGGCCCAGCCCGCCGTCTTGATCGACATCGCCCGGGTCCCGGAGCTGTCCGGGATACGGGTCGACGGCCACGAGATCGTCATCGGCGCGACCACCAGGCACGCCGACCTCGTCAGCTCCGAGGTCCTGGCGGCCGAGGTCCCGATCCTCGCCTACGCCGCCGCGCAGGTCGGCGACCCGCAGATCCGGCACCGGGGCACGATCGGCGGCTCGGTCGCGCACGCCGACCCTTCGGCGGACCTGCCGGTGGCGCTGCTCGCGCTGGGCGCGACGATCGAGATCACCGGCCCGGCGGGGACGCGGGCGGTCGGCGTCGACGACTTCTTCACCGGCCCCTTCGAGTCAGTGCTGCAGCCCGATGAAATCCTGTCCGCCATCCGCGTTCCGCGCCATCGTGGTGACCAGGCAGGCGCCGGCCGGACCTGGGGCTACCAGAAGTTCGTCCGCCGGGCCAACGACTGGGCGATCGTCGGCGTCGCCGCCTGCGACGGCCGGGTCGCACTGGCCAGCATGGGCGGCACCCCGCTGCGCGCGCACGCTACCGAGGACGCGCTGCGCTCCGGTGCCTCCATCGAGGAGGCCGCGCAGCTCGCGGCGGTGGGCACCTCCCCCGGCGCGGACTTCCACGCCGACGCGGACTTCCGCGAGCACCTAGCCCGCGTCCTCACCAGGCGCGCCCTGGAGGGCCGCACGGGCTAGAAGACCGAAGTCAGCAATATGGCGGGAGGCCGGGAGCGGCTGGAGCCCGGGATGGCGCGGTTGCTCGTGTTCGTATCCGCGCTCGTCTTCGTGGACACGGTCTTCTACGCGGCGCTGACGCCGCTGCTACCGCACTACGCGCATGCGAGCGGCCTGTCCAAGGCGGGGGCGGGCATCCTGGTTGCCAGTTACCCGGCGGGCACCCTGGTTGGCTCGATCCCCGGCGGGCTGCTGGTCGCGCGGTTCGGTGCCCGCCGGGTCGCGGTGCTCGGGCTGGCGCTGATGAGCGTGGCCACGCTGGCCTTCGGCTGGACGTCGGTGATCCCGTTGATGGACGCCGCGCGGCTGGTCCAGGGGCTGGCCGGGGCGTGCACGTGGGCGGCCGGACTGGCCTGGCTGGCGGAGAAGGCTCCGGAGTCGCGCCGCGGTGAGCTGCTCGGGGTAGCGCTGGCCGCCGCGATCGTGGGCGCGTTGTTCGGCCCGATCGTCGGCGCGGTGGCGAACGCGGTGGGGACCGGCCCGGCGTTCTCGGCGGCGGCCGTCCTCAGCGCGGTGCTGATGGCGGCCTCGTCGGTGCTGCCAGTGGCGCCGCCCAGCTCGGAAGCGGAGGGCCTGCGAGCGATACCGGCGGCGCTGCGGGACCAGCGGCTGGTGGCCGGCATGGGGCTGATGATGCTCGCCGGAATCGCCTTCGGGGTCATCAACGTGCTGGCGCCGCTGCGGTTCGCACGGCTGGGAGCCTCCAGCGCGGTCATCGCCGCGACCTTCTTGTGCGCCTCGGCGCTCGAGTCCGCGGTGTCGCCGCTGGCTGGCCGCCTGTCAGACCGCTTGGGGGCGGCTCGCCCGGTCGCCGTCAGCCTCGTCGCCGGCGTGGCCTTCGGCATCGTGGCCTGGCTCCCAACCGAGACCTGGCAGCTCGTCGCGATCATCGTGGTGGCTAACCCGTTCTTCGGAGCGCTGTACACCCCAGCCTCGGCGTTGACCAGCGACGGCGCGCAACGGGCCGGGCTAAGCCAGGGCCTGGGCTTCGGCCTGGCCAACCTGACCTGGGCAGGCGGCCAGGCGGCGGCCGCCGCGATCACCGGCGCCCTCGCCCAGGCCACCTCCGACGCGGTCCCCTACCTGCTGCTGTCGCTGGCTTGCCTGCTGTCGCTGGGGACCGTTGTCCGGCATCGGTTATCCCCCTGGCGCGCGCGAGCCTACGCGCGTACGTTCGCGCCGCCGCCGCCCGGTTAGCCGAGGGCGGGCGGGGGGATAGCGGCGGGGGTGGCCGGGAGCGCCGGGATGTCGAGCGGGGACGGTTCCAGGCCAGGGAACGCCTGCTGGTCGGCGAGGGCTATCGCGAGCTCCCCGGCCGCGTTGGGGTGCATCGGGGCCTGATCGTCCGGGCCTTGCACGTACGGGTTGGGGGTGCACAGCTCGTGCCCGGTGAACCGCGGCGCGGCCACCCCGAACCCGAACGCGCCCGCCCCCTGCGCCAGCACCTTGTTCAGCTGGCCGAGCCGGCCGACCAGGGCGCGGGCCTTGGCGGGAGTCATGCCGTACTGCGACAGGCAGCCCAGCGAGGTCCCGAACGGCGAGTAATACTGGTTCACCAGCACCGCCGGATGCCAGGGGAGGTTGTCCAGCTCCGACAGCAGCTCGTAGAAGTCGCGGGTGAAGGAGTTCAGCAGCTGCGCGAAGTAGGCGCCGGACACCTTGTCGTTGCAGACGCCACCGCCCGCGCACAGCTGGGTCATGACACCCCACTGCAGGTCGTCGGCCCCGACGCTGACGACGATCAGCTTCGCGTGCGTCGCCTGCGCGGCCACCGCGAACTGGGGCGCCGCGATCTGGCCGTTGAAGAGGACCTGCGCGCCCAGCAGCCCGTCGCGGATCGTCGCGCTGCCGCAGGCGAGGTTCAGCACGTTCCAGCTGTTGACGCTGGCCAGGTCGGCCGCGAAGGACTCCGCCGACCGGCCGCAGCCTTGATCGAGCTTGGACGGCGAGGACACCCAGGGCAGCCCCCAGCCGGACGCCGTGGAGTCGCCGATAACGATCGCCTGCGCGTTCGGCTGCGCCTTCACCGGCGGCGCGGGCGGCATCACCGGGTCCACCCCGACCAGGTCATCGAGCGTCCGCACGCTGCTCAGCAGCCTGGGCGTGCTGGAGGCGGTCGCCAGGATGCCGCCCACGTTGACGACGCAGGCCAGCGTGACGCCGAGGGCCACCATCTTCCAGGCCACGTGCCGTCGGCGCACGGCATAGACGGCGACCAGCCCGAGCGCGACGAAGCCGGCGACGATCAGCGTCTCCCAGAGGAAGTAGCGCTCCCAGCCGGCCGCGAGCTGCTGGCTGAAGGTCAGCTCAACCCGGTGCGCGCCATCCGCGCGCAACTCCGAGACGATCTGCGGGGTGATCGAGATGTGGTCGAACTCCAGGCGCGGCCTGATCGGCCCGGCGAACCGAGGGCGGGTCGGGATGACCTGACCGAACAGGTCCAGCTCGCCCGGCCCCGATAGCGACAGCGACGGCAGCGAGCCGCCCACCTGCGCGACCTGCCCGGCTGCGGAGACGGTCTGCATCGGCGTGACGCGCAGCGCCAGCCAGATCGATCCCGCGGTGACCGCCAGGAAGGCGAACACGTAGACCGCGGCGGACCGGATCCGCCGCGCGTTCAGAGCTCGCCGCACGCTTACCCGCACGTCACCCAGATGAATAAGCCGAACCCCCTGCGCTCTCTGAACTCAGGGTACCCAGCGCCGGCGACCCCATTCTCCGGCCCGCGAGTGTACGAGGTTGTCCGACCATTGCCAGACATGCTGTTTCACACCCGCGCTGACGTGGATACTGGGCCCACTGCAAGTCGGCGGATCCCGAGGGAGGGCGGGGAACGTGGGCTCAATCATTGGCTCAATCAATCATGAACTGAACTCGACGCGTTCAGCGCTGTGGTACGAGGTCGCGAGCGGGACGCACCGG
>JAICUO010000701.1 GCA_025935815.1 Streptosporangiaceae bacterium | reverse complement strand
CCGCCCTCGCCCGCGGCCCCCCCGAGCCCGGCCCTTATCCTTCGCCCCCGGCCTCCCCGCGCCAGCGCCGGCGCGGCCCCCGGGAGGCCCGGGGCGCCTCGCCGCGCTCGCGCGGAAACCGGGCGGGGCTTAGCGTGGAGCTAGGGTGCGGTCTCGTTAGGGAAAGGCATGGGCGTGGCGCTGCGGGCGGTGGTTGTCGGCGGCGGGATCGGCGGGACGGCCGCGGCCGTCGCCCTGGCGCGGGCCGGGATCGACGTGCGCGTCTACGAGCAGGCCCAGCAGCTCACCGAGGTCGGGGCGGGCGTGTCGCTGGCGCCCAACGGGCTGCGGATGCTGGATCGGCTCGGGGTCGGCGCGGGGATCGCGCGGCTCGGCGCCCGCTACCTGTCGGCGCGGCTGCTGCTGCCTGACGGGCGGCCCGCGCGGCATGAGCCGCACCAGTTCGCGCAGGCCGGGCTGAACGTCGGCATCCACCGGGCCGACCTGCTGGGACTGCTGGCCGGGCAACTGCCGCCGGGCGCGGTGGCGACCGGGCACCGGTGCGTGAGCTTCCGCCAGGACGACGAAACCGCCACCGTCGGCTTCGCCAACGGGGCCACGGCCGCCGCCGACGTGGTCATCGGCGCGGACGGCATGCATTCGGCGCTGCAGGGGTTCGTGGTGGAGCCGGCCGAGCCGGTGTTCTCCGGGGTGGTGGCCCATCGCGGCCTGGTCCCGCGCCTGGCGCAGTACCCGGCCGGCGCGATCCGGATGTGGGTCGGCGAGGGCAGGCACTTCCTGGTGTTCCCGGTGCGGGCCGGACAGCTGCTGAACTACGTGGGATTCGTCCCGTCCGGCACGTCGGTACGGGAGTCATGGTCGCTGCCGGGCGATCCGGCCGCGCTGGCCGCGCACTTCGCGGGCTGGGATCCGCTGATCGGGCAGGTGATCGCCGCGATCAGCGGACCTGGCGGCAGCGGGTTCCAGTGGGGGATGTACGACCGCGCGCCGCTGCCGACGTGGAGCCGCGGGCGGCTGACGCTGCTCGGTGACGCGGCGCACCCGATGCTGCCGCACCTGGGCCAGGGCGTGAACCAGGCCCTGGAGGACGCCGTCGCGCTAGCCACGCTGCTGGGGGCCATCGCCGGTCCCGGGGACGTGCCGCGGGCGCTGGGCGCCTATCAGGAACTGCGCCGCGAGCGGACGACGCGGGTGCAGCTCGGCTCCCGCCGCAACGGCGCCGGCTACGACAATTCCGGCCGCCAGCTGACCGACCGACGCTGGATCTACGACTACGACGCGGCCGCCGAGGCCGCCGCGCTCACCTGAGCCCGGGAGCCATCCCGACGAGGTAACCAGCTCCGGCGACCTCGGCTACGCGCTCGGCACCGTGACGGTCACGATCCCCGACGGCCGCCTGCTGACCACCAGGTACGCCGTGATCTGGCAGCGCGACCCCGACGGCCGCTGGCGAATCGCCGTCGACTCCTCCAGCCCCGACCCCCCGCAGTCTTCCTAACGGGCACGGGGTACCCGTCCTCGACAGCTGCCGCTCGATCGCGGCCAGGTCGTAGTTGCCCGTCTTTCGCCCGCTGGCCATCTCCCAGGCGGTCATGTCGAGGCGGAACGCCTGGTAGATCGGGATGATGACCGCTTCTTCGAGCGCCGACAGCGGCCAGCCGTGGCGCGCGAGCTCGCCGCGGTAGGCGCCGATGACGTGCGGGGCACGGTAGGTGCGGGCGATGGCCAGCTCGTAGGGGCGCGAGTCGAGGTGGGTGAGGCCGAAGTCGATGACGCCGGCCAGCCCGCCCTGCTGGCAATGCACGTTCCACTCCGCGAAGTCGCCGTGGAGCACCATGACCGGCAGCTCGCCGGCCCCGATGGCGGCCAGGGCGTCCCGGCTCCGGTCAGCCGCGGCCCGCGTCCAGGCGCCGAGCCGGGGGCTGACAGCCGCCAGTCCCCGCACGCAGGCGTCCCAGTCGATGTCAGCGTGGACGGTGACCGCCGTGTGCTGAGGCCGCCACCCGGGCCGTTGCCCGAGCCGGTCGCCAAGCTCGCGCAGGGCCAGGTGCAGCCGGGCCAGGTCACGCCCCCGCCGCGCCTGCTGCGCCGGGCTCTCGCTCTCAATTGGCTGGCCGGGGATGTAGCGGGTCAGGCAGTACCATCGCCCGTCCTGGCCGGTTAGCTCGCTGACCGGGTGCGGGACGGCCCATCCGGCGGCGGCCAGGTGCGCGAGTACCGCGTGCTCATACGCGATCTCCTCCGGGATCGCCCCCGGGTGGTAGCGGCGCAGCACGGCACGCTGCCCGCCGGGCACCTCGACCAGCCAGTTGCCATTGCCCTCGGCGGCATCCTTGAGGAGCGTGACAGAAACCGGTCGCACGCCCAGCGCGTCAAGCGCACCGTCAACAGCGTCGGTCAGCATGAGGTGCCCACCGGCACGCCAGCACCCGCGTCGTCAGTTCGCGTCAAGGTCGCCTCCTTGTCGAAGGCGCCCTTGCTGACGATTGCCCAAGCGTGGCGGACCAGGTCCGTCGCAGCGCCTCTCGGGCGCGATAATTTTATCCCGGATACCGCCGACCGCCGAAGGAGCACCCACATGCTGCCGCAACTGCAGGGCCGCCCGATGGTCACCGACGGCGGCATGGAAACCGACCTGATCTTCAATCACCACGTCGAGTTGCCCTGCTTCGCCGCCTTCCCCCTCATCGACACGGCAACGGGCCAGTCGCTCCTGCGGCGTTACTACGACGGCTACGCGGCAGTCGCCCGCCAGGCGGGCGCCGGGCTGCTGCTCGAGGCGCCCACCTGGCGCGCCAACCCCGACTGGGGCGGCCAGCTTGGCTACGGCCCGGCCGACCTGGCGCGGGTCAACGCCGCCGCCATCGCCATGCTCGTCCAGCTGCGAGAGTCATACGTGGCGACGATCACCGACGTCATCATCAGCGGCATGGCCGGCCCTCGTGGCGACGGCTACCAGCCCGGCCAGTTGATGGAACCGGACGCGGCCGCCGCCTACCACCGCCCGCAGATCCAGGCCTTCGCCGACGCCGGCGCGGACATGGTCACCGCGCTGACCCTTGCCGACGCCAGCGAGGCGACCGGCATCGTCCAGGCGGGCCGCGGCGCCGGGCTGCCGGTGGCGATCTCCTTCACCCTGGAGACCGACGGCCGGCTTCCCAGCGGCGTTCCCCTCACCCAGGCCATCGCCGAGGTTGACGCGGCCGCCGCGCCGGATTACTTCCTGGTCAACTGCGCCCACCCGGATCACGTCGCGCTGGCCCTAGCCGAGCCAGGCCCATGGCGCGAGCGCCTCCTCGGCATGCGCTATAACGCCTCACCCAAAAGCCACGCCGAGCTCGACGAAGCCACCGAGCTCGACGACGACGATCCAAGCCTGCTCGCCGCCGCGCACCAGCGGCTAACGCCGCTCCTGCCGCCGCTGCCGATCCTCGGCGGCTGCTGCGGCACCGACGCCCGCCACGTCGCCGCCTTGTGGAACGCCCGCCAGTCATGACCGGGATCGAGTCCGCGATGACCGCCGCCGCGCGGTCCCTGCTGTCGTCCCTGCCCGCTGACAGCCGGGAGGATGCCTGCTTCCCGTTCGCGAGTCCCGCCCGCACTCAATGGTCATACCTTCCCGGCCAACGGCAGGGCATCGCCCTGTCCGAGCTCGGCATCGCCGGGCGGAAGGCAGCGCACCGGCTACTGGCAACCGCCCTGTCGCGGCCCGCGTTCACTCAGGCCGTCACGATCATGGCCTTCGAAGAGGTGCTCGACCTTGATGAGCGCGGGCAACTCGGGCGGCGCAGCGACGGGTACCACGTTGCCGTCTTCGGCAGCCCTGGCGACGACCGGTGGGCGTGGCGGTTCGAGGGCCACCACCTGTCCGTCAGCGTCACCGTCACCGTCGGGCGACCCTTGGTCGG
>JAICUO010000615.1 GCA_025935815.1 Streptosporangiaceae bacterium | reverse complement strand
TTCTGGTGCCAGCCGGCGACTGTCCGCAAGCTGATTCCCAGGCGAGCGGCGAACGCCTCATTACTCAATCGCAGCGCCGCCTGCAACGCGCACGCTGACCTGCCACTCCAGCCTTCGATCATCTCCACTGCCAGCGCTCCCCGGAAGCAGTGGGAATAGCGGCTGAATGCACGCGGGCCGTCCGGTCAGCCAGCGCGGGAAATGCTAGAAATTAGCGATAGTGCACGAGGGCTCACGAGTCTTCCAGGCATGGACACGCCTTCCGGTGCCGGGCTTTCGCCGCAATCTCGCCATCCGTTTCCACCGAAGAGGCTATCCGTCTTCCGCAGCATCCCTCAAGCGCCGCGAGCCGAAATCTTCCCACGGACTGCTATCGCAACGGCGAGCTGCATTGAAGTTGCACTGTAAGTGCATTGGAAGTGCACTGTCGCTTCATTGGAAGCCCGGTGGATTCCGGATGGAATTACAGGCATGGAAAACATGCAGCCCGGGAGCCGGGCGAACTGTAATGCAAGTGCCAATCCGCTAGAGGTGACCCGATGATCACCGCGCTTTCCGTCATCGCCGTTTTCGGCATCATCGTCTTCTTGGCCGGTGTCGCGTCCGGGATTTTCATCCTGTTCCTCATCAGCATGCGCCGGACGCCTCGCGTGCCGTTGTCGCAGGTCCAGGACGAGCGTGCCGGGGCGATCTCCCGGCGGGTGCTCACCGGGTCGCGTTCCGGCGGACGGGAGATCAGCCAATGAGCGGTCCCGTCAAATCACGCGCCAATCGGCGCCACTGCGCCACCCGCGGCTGCGGCAAATGCCGCGCCCGCTCTCATTGGTATCGCCGGAAGGCATGGCGATCCCGCAGCAGCGTCCGCTCCGTCAACGGAAGGAAGTGATGCGCCAATGGCCATTACCTTGCTGGCGGTTTACGCCCGCAATGACGAGGCCCGGCGGATGGTGGCCGGGTTCGCGACCGCCACCCCAGTGCTGGCACCGCTGTGGCAGCAGCTGGACCGGGCGCTGGCCGACGTCCCGGCCCTGGGGTCGGCGCTCACCCGGCTGACCGCCGAACTGGCCGACAGCCGCCTGGACCGGGCCAACCTGGTCGCGGTCATCCGCGCGGCACTGGCCGCCGACGCCGACGGCGAGGCCGACCCGCTGTACTACCTGCGCGATGAGCTCCAAGAGCGGCAGGGGCCGGTCCGATCGATAGGGAGTGATGTCGATGTCGCCTAACGCGCACGCGCTGCCGGATGCCGGGGCGAGCGCCCTCGCCACGCTGGACACCGACGTGCTGGGCTTCGTGGCCGACATGTACGGCATCCAGCTGGACCAGCTCGCGGCCCTGCTGACCGACCGGGGAGAGGCCGCCGGCAACGCGGGGCAGCGTGCCCGCGACGCCGTGGCCCACTGGCGCGACCTGGGCTACGTGGAGCTAGGGCAGCTCAGCGTCGGCGAGCCCTGGATATGGGCGACCCGGGCCGGGCTAGAGGCCTTCGGCTTGAAGTCGCGGCGATTCCAGCCGGGGAAGTCCTGGCTGCGGCACACCCGCGCGGTGACCGAGGTGCGCCTGGCGCTGGAGCGGACAAGCGCCTGGCGGGCCAGCGGCGCCTCCTGGCGCTCGGAACGGCAGATCCGGTCCGTGCTGGGCTCGATATCCCGCGATGAGCACGTGCCGGACGCCGAAGTGCACTGGCCGGGCCCGGACGGGTCCCCACGCGGCGGCGGCATCTGGGCGGTCGAGGTGGAGCTGACCCGCAAGACCGTCGAGCGCACCGCCACGATCATGCGGGAGGCGCTGGCTCGCACGGGCGAGTACGGCTGCCCTCCGGGCGGCATGACCGCACCCGGCCAGCCGCCCCGGTACGCGGGCGTCTCCTACATCTGCTCCCCGCAGGCGGTCCGCGTGATCCGCAGCAGCCGGGCCGAGCTCGGCGCCGTCCTGGCCAGGCGGGTCGTCGTTCACGAGCTCCCCGAGTCCGCGATGCGGCTCACCGCGCCGAAGCGGGGGTGGCAGCCATGATGGACTGGAACCCCGACCACCGGCGGCACCAGCACCGCGACCCGCGCCGGGACGCCGAGGCGGGCCTGGCGGTGGTGCGGCTGGCCGTGGCCGCGCTGGCGATCGTGGTCCTCCCGGTGACGGTCACCGCAATCGCCGGGTACGCGCTGGCGTGGTGGCGGGGCTGGCCGCCGCGCCGGCTGTACCTGGCCGCGGCCTGGTGCGCGCCGCTGGCGGCCGGGTGGCTGGCCGCCGCCACGTTGGGGCCGGGTACGGCCCGGCTGCCTGGCCCGCACCCGGCCCAGTGGTGGCTGCGGCTGGCCGAGGCACCCTACCGGGGCTGGCTGGCGATGTACGCGGCGGGCGCGCACGGCCAGGTGGCGACGGCCGCGCTGGTGCTGGCGCCGCTGGCGATCCCGGCGGGCCTGCTGGCCGGCGGGGTGGCCTGGGCGCGGCGCCGGTTCCGGATGGCGGCGGGCACCGGCGGGTGGCATCCCGGCTCGCCCGCCCGGTTCGACGCCCGGCTGTGGGCGCGGGAGGCCCGCACCGCGCGGGCGGTCGCCGCCTCCACGGTGCGCCCGCTGCCGCTCCTATCCCCGGATCAGGCCGTGGTGGTGGGCGCCACCATCCGCACCGTGGGCCAGCCGGCCCGCCGGGTCGCGGCCATCCCGTACGAGCGGCTGCGCTCGCACCAGGCGGTCATTGGCTCAACGGGCACCGGCAAGACCACGCTCTTGCTCCGGCTGTGGGCGGCATTCATGGCCGGCGGCATGGCCCGGCACGCGGCCGGGGCGGCGCGGCGGCCGCTCCTGGTGGTGCTGGACTGCAAGGGCGGCGAGAGCTCCCGCGAAGTCGCTGCGCGCGCTCGCCAGGTGCTGCGCGAGGCCGGCGCTTCGCGCGTCGCCACCTGGCCGCAGGTGCCATTGTCGCTGTGGGCGCTGCCGCCCGCCCAGCTGGTCAGCACGCTGCTGGACCTGATCGAGCACGGCACCGGGGGAGCGGCATATTACGCCGACGTGATGGAGTCGCTGGTCGCCCTGGCCAGCTACGCCCCGCCGGGCCCGCCCGCCAGCGCGGCGGACTTCCTGGCCCGGCTGGACACCGACCGGCTCGCCGCCGCCTACGCCTCCGTCGGCGACCCGGGCGGCGCGGCGGCGGCCAAGGCCGGGAAGAAGGCCATCGATGACGTGGCGCTGCGGTTCCGTGCCCTGTGGCGGCGGCTCGGCCCCGGCCTGGACGGCGGTGGCACCTTCACCGACGCCGACGCCTGGTACTGCTCCCTGGAGGGCACCGCCGAGCTCGCCGTCGCCGAGGCGCAGGCCCGCGCGCTGACCGACCTGCTGGCCGCCTGCGCCCTCACCGGCCAGCGCGAGATCCTGCTGTCCGTCGATGAGTTCTCCGCCGTCGCCCGCCGCCTGCCCATCTGGCGGCTGTTCGAGCGTGCCCGCTCCCTCGGGCTGGCCGTCCAGGTCACCGCCCAGTCCTGGGAAGGCCTGGGTGCCGACGACGACGAGCGCTACCGCGTGGCGGCCACCGCCGAGGGCGGCATCTGGCTGCTGCGCACCCCGCGCCCCGAGCCAGTCACCGAGCTGGCCGGGACCCGGACCGCCGTGCAGACCACCCGCTACCTGTCCGGCCGGCACACCTGGCAGTCGTCGGGGATCTCCACCCAGCGGGAGATACCTGTTGTCGACCCCGGCATCATCCGCCGCCTGGATGTCGGCCAGGCCGCCTACCTCTACCGCGCCGGCGTCACCTACCTGCACGTCAAGCCGCCCGTGGCGGCGGCTGAGGGCAGGCCGGTCACCCGGCCCCTTCCCGAGCTGATCAGGCCGCGGGTGACACCGGCCCTGCCCTACCAGGGCCCATCCCGCCAGGTCCACCCCGGTCGGCCGCCGCAGGCCCTGCGGCTCGGCCAGGCCCCCGCCTTGCCCTCAGGCCGCCCCGACCGCCAGCGTCCAGAGACCGAGATCACGCAACCGCTTCCCCAGATCCAGCCCCCCAGCGAAAGCGGCCCCCTTCCGGTACGCCCTCCCGTAGCCCCCGGGGACCCGGCCCCGCCGCCGGATGAACCGCCCGCATTCACTCAAGCCTTCGGGAACCCGCCAACGTAACTCCCATGCGCCAATGCATTCCGCGATGCGGGCCGCGTCGATCGACCCGGCCCGCATCGCGGCGCCTTGGCGGTCCGCGTCGTCAGGCTTCGCCCGCGCGGCGCTGGACGAACTCGAAGCCGAAGCGGCCCTTCACGCACAGGTGGCCATTGCCGACGTCATGGTCCAGCGGCGATGTCACCTTGATGATCCGGTTGTCCTGGACGTGCAGTTCCAGGTTGCAGCCGACCCCGCAGTAGGGGCAGATGGTCGTGGTGACCGTCTGCGCCGCCTCATCCCAGGTGCCGTCCCGGCGCATGTCGAACTCGCTGGCGGGCATGAGCGCGCCGGTCGGGCACACGCCGATGCAGTTGCCGCAGTACACGCAGGCCGAGCCGGGCAGCGTGACGTCGTACTCGGTCGATATCCGGGCGTCGAAGCCGCGGCCCGCCACCGCGATGGCGAAGGTGTTCTGCGCGTCCTCCCCGCAAGCCTCGACGCACTTGTAGCACAGGATGCAGCGCGAATAGTCGCGGACGTAGGCGTCGTTGTCGTACTTGACG
>JAICUO010000193.1 GCA_025935815.1 Streptosporangiaceae bacterium | reverse complement strand
GGCGGCGGGTCGGCCCGGGGGATGCCGTCGGCCGACAGCAGCCCCTGGACCTGCTGCTGCCACGCCCGCGCCTGCCGGTTGACCTCGCCGAGCGCGGCCAGCTCGTCCCACAGCCCGGCCTGGAACCGGCTGATCCGCAGGGCCTCGCCCGCTGGCTGGTCGGTGAGCGCCCGCGCCTCCTCGATCAGCGCGGCGAGCGCGGCCAGTTCCGGCTTGTCGAGGGAGAAGTACGCCCCGTCCGGCAACAGCAGGTGCGACTGGCCGCTGGCCAGGGCCACGAAGACGTCGGCGAAGGGGACTTCCCGGCCCTCCACGGTGATCGTGATGCCCAGGTCAAACCAGTCGGGATCGCCGTCGAGGTCGTCGGCCGACACCCCGATCCGCAACGAATCGCTCGCCTCGCGGTAATCAGCCGGCTTCCCGCTGATCTCCACGCGCAGCCCCTGCTGCCCCGCCAGCAGCGGCAGCGTCTGCGTGGTGAACAGCATGGTGTCCAGCCCCGTCAGCCGGGCCGGGGCGGCGGCGGGCCGCTCCGGGCTGAGCGCGGGCGGCAGCGTTAGCCCCGATAGCACCTGGCGCTCCGCCTCGCGGTCGCGAATGCCGTCAGCCGTGGCGTCGCCGGCGGCCGGGGCGCGGACAACCTGCCCGTCGACCTCGTACGCCCAGTCCCAGCCGACCCGGGCGTCATGGCCGTCGGTGTAGTCGACGCGCAGCACCAGGGTCGGGTCGTGGATCTCCGGCGCCGAGAACGACCCGTCAGAGGAGATCATCGTCGCCATCCGGGCCAGCCGGGGGTAATAGCGCAGCATGAAGGGGGCGCGGTCGGCCTCGGGCACCTGATAGTGCTCGCCGCCCAGCGCGAGGCGCTGCAACTGCGCCGGGACCGGATGGGCGAGCCGGGCCAGCCGGAATCGCGCGCGCTCGCCCAGCGCGGCCTGGCTCCGGTCGGCGTAGACGACGCCATGCCCGGCCGAGCCCACGAACCGCAGTGGTACCAGCGCCTGCGGGCTGCCGTCAGCCGTGATAACCGGGGTGATCTGCAGGCCTCCGTCGCTGGTCACGTCCAGGCACAGCTGGGCGGTGCCGGGCACCGGGACCGGGCCGAGCTTCCTGGCGTAGACCAGGTCCAGGCCGATCGCGGCGGCCTCGTCGAGGATGTTCCACAGCTGCCGGGACTCGCAGGCGGCCAGGTCGATGTTCTTCAGGTCGTGGCCGTAGCCGCTGTAGCCGTACCCGTAGTCGTGGTACGGGTTGGTGCCGGCCCGGTAAATGGCGTACAGCTCATGCAGCAGCCGGACCTGCGCGGCCGGGTACTCGTTCCGGATGGTCATGTAGTCGATCCGGGACCAGGACAGGTTGCCGGCGATCCAGCCGCCGTTGCGGCCCGTCTGCACAATGCGGGCCTGCAACCGCAGCCGGGTCGGCTCCGGGCCGCGCCGGACCGCCCGGGCGCCCCCGTTGGGGGCGTAGCGCGAGTTATGCTCGGCCGGCCGGACCAGGGACAACTCGATCGCCAGCCGCGTGTCCGCGGCCGACCCGGTGTCCAGACCTGGCTGCTGCATGGGGGAGCGCGTCTCCGCCAGCAGCGAGTCCAGCGACTGCTCCCAGGGCAGCTTGCTCGGGCGGCGCTGGCGCTCCTGCTCGGGCGCGGGCACCGCCGACTCGTGGGTCGCCGCAATCACCAGTGCCGCCACGTGCCGGCAGTTCACGCCCTCGGCGCAGCTGCAGTAACCGACCCGGAAGCGCAGCGGGAACCCCGCCGAGGCCCGGAATTCGGCCATGACGCTGCGCAGTTCGCCACTGCCTTCAGAGCCGCTGCCCTCCGGGCCCCCGTCGCGGACCGTGCCGGTGAGCGCCTGCTCGGAAGGGTTCCAGTGCACCTGGATGACGGCACCCTGCCGGGCCACCGCGGTGCCCTCTGCGTAACGGTCGGTCCCGATCGCGTCCCGGAAGGCCGCGATGTCGACGTCTCGCAAGGTGACACGCTGCATGCGGTGAGACTAGCCCCGTCCTTAACGCTCGTCCGGTTACGAAGAGCCATTCTAAGGTGTGAAAATGGGCAGGTGTCCCACGAAGCGGCGGAAGCTCACGAGTTCGAGATCGGCACCGACGGTCCCTCGGCCATCCTCGTAGGCGTTGACGATTCGGTAACGTCCCTGCGAGCCGCGTCCTACGCGGCCGGCCTGGCCCGCCGGCAGCGCTCCCGGGTCATCGCCGTCTACGTGGCGCCGATGCCCTACGCGGGCGGCGTCTCCGCGGGGGCGGGCGCGGTGGTCGCCCAGGAGCAGGCCCACGACGAGGTCGCGGCGTCGCTGCGGGTGCGGGCCGAAGAGGTGGCCAAGGACCTGGGCATCTCGGTCAGGTTCATCGCCGCCCACGGCGATGCCTACCGCGAGATCAAGCGAATCGCCAATGAGGAGCGCGTCGACGCGATCGTAGTAGGCGCCTCCGCCCAGGCCGGCCACAAGCTCATCGGCTCCCTAGCCGTACGGCTAGTCCGGGCCGGCCACTGGCCCGTCACCGTCGTCCCCTTACGACCTCTGGCGAGTTGGCGTGAACTGCGGGTGGCCGCTGCGTTACCACGCCGTTCATGACAGGCTTTCCTCGTGGACACGGAGCATCCCCGGCGGCTTGTGCTGCTTCGGCACGCCAAGTCGGACTGGCCCGAGGGCGTGGCGGATCACGACCGGCCACTGGCCGCCCGCGGGCGGCGGGACGCGCCGCTGGCAGGCCGCTGGCTGGCCCGCCACGGGCACGCGCCGGACGCGGTCATCTGCTCGACGGCCCGCCGCGCCCGCGAGACGTGGGACCTGGCCAGGGGCGCCCTGGAGGCGGCACCGGCCGTGCGCTATGAGTCCCGGGTATACGACGCGACCGTGCTGGCGCTGCTGCTGCTGGTCCGCGAGATCCCCGACGAGCAGTCGGTGGTGGCGATCGTCGGCCATAACCCGGGTCTCGCCGAGCTCGCGGTTGGCCTGGCCGCGCCGCCGTCGCAGCCGCCGGCCTCCTTCCCGACCGCCGCGATCGCCGTGCTGGGCCTGCCCGGCACCTGGTCCAACGCGGGGCCCGGCGAGGCCAAGCTCCTAGCCTTCGCCACCCCCGCCGACATGCGCGCCCCCGGCTAGCCCGCCACTGCCTGATTTCACCCCTTGCCGGACAGCACCGCCCGGACCTGGGCGGCGATCTCCAGGTCCTCGCGGGCGGCGATGACGAACGCGCGGACGGCCGCGCCGTCGGCGGAGATCTCATAGTCGTCGCCGCCTCCGCCCGCGTTGCGCGCGTCGTCGATGCCGACCCCCAGGAAGCCGAGGCTCCCGCCGGCGCGGGAGCGGATCTCGGCGGAGTTCTCGCCGACCCCGCCGGTGAACACCAGGGCGTCCAGCCCGTCCATCGCCGCCACCATCGCCGCGACCGACGCCCGCAGCCGGTGCAGGTAGACATCGCGGGCCACCACCGCGCGCTCATCGCCGGAGGCGGCCCGCGACAGCACCTCCCGCATGTCCGCCGTCCCCGCCAGGCCCAGCAGGCCCGAGCGGTTCTCCAGCGTCGCGGCGAGCTCGCCGGGCGGCATCCCGGCATGCTCCTCCAGCCACAGCACCAGGCCCGGGTCGACCGACCCGGAGCGAGTGGCCATCACCAGCCCGTCCAGTGGCGTGAACCCCATCGTGGTGTCCACCGAGCGGCCCCCCTGCACAGCCGCCAGCGATGCCCCCGCCCCCAGGTGGCAAGTAACGACGCGGAACTCGCTCGCCCCCGGGGAAGCCATGGTCGCGGCGCGGCGCGAGACATAGGAGTGCGACAGGCCGTGGAAGCCGTAGCGCCGCAGGGTCCAGCGCGTGCGCCATTCGTGCGGGAGCGCGAACGTGGCGGCCGCCGCGGGAATGCTCGCGTGAAACGCCGTGTCGAAGCACGCGACCGCCGGAATCCGCGGGAGCACCCGCCCCACGGCGTCCAGGGCGGCCAGCGACTTGGGCTGGTGCAGCGGCGCCAGGTCGGTCAGCTGCTCCAGCCGCCGCCGGACGTCCCCGGTCACCACGACCGGCCCGGAGAACTGAGTCCCGCCGTGCACGACGCGATGCCCCACCGCGTCAACCGGGCCGAAGCCCTCCAGCGCCTCCGCCAGCGCCGCGGTGTCCCGCGGCGCGGGCCCACGCGGGGCGAGCAGATCGGCGGAGCTGGCCACCGCGTCGCCGGGGCCGAGCACCCGCAGCTTCAGGCTGCTCGACCCCGCGTTGACAATGAGGATCCTCACCGGCGAGTGCTTCCCGTCCGCCCGCGCCCGTGTCGTCGCCGGGTCACGCGTTGTCCGCCGCCGTGTCCGCGATGCCTCCCGCGCCGTCGCCGGCCGGTCCCCACGCCCAGTCGCGGATCTCCGGCGCGTCCTCGCCGAACTCCCGCGTGTACGCCCGGCAGGTGATCCGCTTGTCCTCCATCATCTGCCGGACGTGGCCCGCCTGCGACGACAGGCCGGGAACCCGGTCGATGACGTCCATGACCAGGTGGAACCGGTCCAGGTCGTTGAGCATCACCATGTCGAACGGCGTCGTCGTGGTCCCCTCTTCCTTGTAGCCGCGCACGTGGAAGTTCGAGTGCCCGTGCCGCCGGTAAGTCAGCCGGTGGATGAGCCACGGGTACCCGTGATAGGCGAAGATGACCGGCCGGTCCACGGTGAACAGCGCGTCGAACTCCGCGTCCGACATGCCGTGCGGGTGCTCCGACGCCGGCTCCAGCCGCATCAGGTCCACCACGTTGACGACCCGCACCCGCAGCGACGGCAGGTACTGGCGCAGCAGCGAGACCGCCGCCAGGGTCTCCAGCGTCGGGGTGTCCCCGCAGCAGGCCAGCACGACATCGGGCGAGCCGTTCCCGTCGCCGTCGCTGGACGCCCAGTCCCAGATCCCGGCCCCCCGCGTGCAGTGGATGATCGCCTCGTCCATGGACAGCCACTGCGCCTGCGGCTGCTTGCCGGCCACGATCACGTTCACGTAGTTCCGCGACCGCAGGCAATGATCTCCCACCGACAGCAGGCAGTTGGCGTCCGGCGGCAGGTAGACCCGGATGACCTCGGCCCTCTTGTTGACGACATGGTCGATGAAGCCAGGGTCTTGGTGCGAGAAGCCGTTGTGGTCTTGCCGCCACACCAGCGAGGACAGCAGGTAGTTCAGTGAGGCCACCGGCCGCCGCCAGGGAATGTGGCGGGTCGTCTTCAGCCACTTGGCGTGCTGGTTGAACATCGAGTCGACGATGTGGATAAACGCCTCGTAGCAGTTGAACAGCCCGTGCCGCCCGGTCAGCAGGTAGCCCTCCAGCCAGCCCTGGCACAGGTGCTCCGACAGCACCTCCATGACCCGGCCATCGCGGGCGAGCTTGTTGTCGCCCGGCACGATCTGGCCCTCGAACGCCCGCCCGGTCACCTCGAACACCGCGTCCAGCCGGTTCGACGCGGTCTCATCGGGACCGAACAGCCGGAAGGTCGTCCCGTTGCGCGTGATGATGTCGCGTAGCCAGCGGCCCAGGACGCGGGTGTTCTCCGCGTTCTCGGCTCCCGGCGCGGGCACCGCGACGGCGTAATCCCGGAAGTCCGGCAGGTCCAGGTCATGCAGCAGCTCGCCCCCGTTGGCGTGCGGGTTCGCGCTCATCCGCCGCCAGGCGCTCGGCGCCAGCCGCGCCAGCTCCGGCACGAGCGCGCCGGCCGGGTCGAACAGCTCGCCCGGCCGGTAAGAGCGCATCCACTCCTCCAGCTGGCGCAGGTGCGCGGGGTTGGACCGGGCGCCGTCGATCGGCACCTGGTGCGCCCGCCACGTCCCCTCGGCCGGCTGGCCGTCCACCGTCTTCGGCCCGGTCCAGCCCTTCGGCGTCTTCAAGACCAGTGCCGGCCAGCGAGGCCGCTCGCCGGCGCCGCCCTCGCGCGCCGCCCGCTGGATCTCGTGGATCTCCGCCACGATCGAGTCGAGCGCCGCCGCCAGCGACTCGTGGACCAGGCGCGGATTGTCGCCTTCCACCCAGTAGACGTGGTAGCCGTAGCCGGTCAGCAACGCGGTCAGCTCCTCGTCCGGGATGCGGGCCAGCACCGTCGGGTTGGCGATCTTGTATCCGTTCAGGTGCAGGATCGGCAGTACCGCGCCGTCGGTGACGGGGTTGAGGAACTTGTTGGAGTGCCACGAGCCGGCCAGTGGCCCGGTCTCCGCTTCGCCGTCGCCGATCACGCACGCGACGAGCAAGTCGGGGTTGTCGAACGCGGCACCGTAGGCGTGCGCCAGCGCGTAGCCGAGCTCGCCGCCCTCGTGGATCGACCCGGGCGTCTCCGGGGCGACGTGCGAGGGGATGCCGCCGGGGAAGGAGAACTGCCGGAACAACCGCCGCATCCCGGCCTCATCCTGGGTGATGGTCGGGTACCGCTCGGTGTAGGTGCCCTCCAGGTAGGTGTTCGCCACCAGGCCCGGCCCGCCGTGCCCCGGCCCGGCGATGTAGATCGCGTCCAGGTCCCAGTTCTTGATGACCCGGTTCAGGTGCGCGTAGATCAGGTTCAGCCCTGGCGTGGTGCCCCAGTGGCCCAGCAGCCGGGGCTTGACGTGCTCCGGCTTGAGTTCCTCGGTGAGCAGCGGGTTGTCGAGTAGGTAGATCTGGCCGACGGACAGGTAGTTGGCCGCTCGCCACCACGCGTCGATGGCGTCGAGCTCGGCGCTGGTCAGCGGGTTAGTGCCACTGGCGCCCCGCTCCGAGGTCACTGTCACGCAAGTCCCCTTTCCTGGTTTACAGCCCATCGCTATCCGGCTAGATCAATGTCATTTTCCGTAATCGAAGCCTTCGCAGGAACGGGTCCCGCGGCGGCTGCGGGATGACCCGGATCCTGGCGTCCACGGCCACCGCACCGTCCGGGCGGGCGATGACGGGGTTGAGGTCCAGCTCGGAGATCTCCGGGAGGTCATCGGCCAGCCGCGACACCCGCATGAGCACGTCGCGCAGCGCCGCCAGGTCGGCTGCGGGGGCGCCGTGATGGCCGCGCAGCAGTGGCGCGGAGCGGATCGAGTCGATGAGCGCGTCCGCGTCGCCCGCGGTCAGCGGCGCCAGCCGGGCCGAGTGGTCGGCGAGGACCTCGGTGGCCACCCCGCCCAGGCCGAACAGGACCAGCGGGCCGAACATCTGGTCGTCCGCGACGCCGATCATCACCTCAGTACCACCGGTGACCATCGGCTGCACGCCGACGGCATCCTGCGGAGCCTGGAACTTACCGCGCAGTTGCCGGTAGCCGGCCCGCACGTCCTGCTCGGTGCGCAGGTCAAGCAGCACGGCTCCCGCTGGGGACTTGTGCACCAGGCCGGGCACGTCGGCCTTGAGCACGACCGGGCCGCTGGCCAGCGCGAACGCCGCGTCCGCGGCGTCTTCGTCGTGCACCGCGGTGATGGGCGCGACCGGGATCCCGTAGCCGCGCAGCAGCGCGTGCCGCTCGGCGGCCGGCAGCCATCCGCCGCCCGGCGTCCGGGCCAGGAACGCCCTGACCAGCGCGCGCGCCTCGTCGGCGCGACTGGCCGAGGCACCCGGGGCCGGATCCTCGATATCCGGGAAGCGGGGCGCCTGGCCGTGCGGCCGCGCCCGCCACTGCCCGTACCGCACCGCACGGGCCAGCGCCCGGACGGCCGCCTCCGGGTACCCGTACGAGGGGACCCTGGTTGCCCCCGGGCCGTCCAGCAGCCGGACCGCTTCCGGCTGGTTGAGGACCACGGCGGCCAGCGGCTTGGCGATGCTGGCGTCGGCGAAGGACGCCGGAAGGTCGGGCGAGGCGGCGGTCGGCAAGACGAGCGCGATTATCGCGTCCACGCCCTCGTCGGTCGCCAGCAGCTCAAGCACCCGGCGGAACTCTTCCCGGCTGATCGTCGCGGTCGTGTCCACCGGCCCGTTGACCGCGCTCCCCTCCGGGGCCAGGGAACGCAGCGCCTGGCGGTCCTGGCCGCGCGGATGGTGGACCGCCAGCCCCAGGTCGGTGCACGCGTCCGCGGCCAGGACCCCGGCCCCGCCGACGTTGGAGACGATCGCGATGGTCGCCCCCGAAGGGACCGGCTGGGTGGCCAGCAGCGCGGTGGCCTCGACGAGCTCCCCGAACCCCGGCGTCGCGATGATCCCCGCCTGCTCGAAGAGTGCCTCGCGGGTCACCAGAGGGGTGGCGATCGCGGCGGTATGCGAGGCGGCGGCCTGCTGCCCGGCCGCGCTACGGCCAGCGTGGACGGTGAGCACCGGCATCCGGGCGCTCACCCGGCGCGCGGTCCTGGCGAACTTGCGCGGGTTACCGAACGACTCGATGTACATCACCGCGAGCTTGGTGACCCCGTCCTGCTCCCACCACATCAGCATGTCGTTGCTGGAGACGTCGAGCTTGTTGCCGACCGAGGCGAACGAGGAGATCCCGATGCCCAGCCGGGTGAGCTGGTCGACCATGGCGAACCCGAGGCCACCGGACTGCATGACCAGGCCTGCGACGCCAGGTTCGGGGCTGGTGGCGGAGAATGTCGCGTCCAGGCCCGTGGACGGCACGGCGATCCCGAAGCAGTTCGGGCCGACCAGTCGCATGCCATGCCTGCGGCACGCGGCCAGCAGGTCAGCGCTCTGCCTGGTGTCTAGGCCGGCCGTGAGCACCACCAGCCCGCGCACCCCCAGGGCTCCGCACGCCTGGGCGATGCCCACCACGCCCGGCGGCGGGACCGCGATCACCGCCAGGTCCGGCGCTTCGGGCAGCTGCGACACGCCAGGGAAGCTGGGCACCCCGCCGATCTGGCTCGCGTGCGGGTTCACCGCGTACAAGCGCCCGCGGTACCCGCCCGCCAGGATGTTGTCGATGACCGAGCGGCCGACGCCGCCGGGCCGGCGGCCTGCCCCGATGACCACCACCGACTCCGGCGCGAAGACCGGCCGCAGGCTGGCGACGCTGGCCCGCCGCTCCCGGCGGGCCACGGTGTCCAGGTAGGTGTCCAGCTCAGTGCCGGTATCGTCCGGCGGCAACGGAATGGTGCTAGTGACCACGCCTTCTTCCCGCCGGCTGGTGACGGGTAGGCCGGCATCGGCGAACACCCGCAGCATCGGGGTGTTCTCCGACAGGGTCTCCGCGGTGAACGCGCGGATCTGCTGGCCGCGCGCGAGCGAGACCAGGTGCTCCAGCATCAGCGTCGCGATGCCGCGCTGGTGCATGCTGTCGGCGACCGCGAACGCGATCTCCGCGGTGTCCCCGAGTTGCCCGCCCTCCTTGCCCTGCGCGACCTCGTAGCTGGCGGTGCCGACTAGCTGGCCGCTCGCCAGCGCGAGCAGTGCCACGTGGTCCGGCCCCGGCTCGCGGGTGAGCCGCCGGGCCTCCCGCTCGGCCGCTACCCGGCTCATGCTGAAGAAGCGCAGGTAGACGTTGGCCGGGGACATCGCCTCGTGCATGGCCTTGATGGCGTCGAAGTCGCTGGGAGCCGCGGGCCGGATCTCCACCGTGGTCCCGTCGGCCAGCAAGGCGTACACGCCGCCCACTGGCTCGGCGGACTCCGCGAGCACGACTGGCGCTTCCACCGGTCCCGGTGCTGGCGGGTCTGGTGCCCGGCTCATCGGCTCCTCAGCGCTCATCGTTTGGCTTTCGACTTCCGGTTCCCCGGTTGGCGCGCCGCGTAGTACACCGCGCCGAGCCAGATGGCCATCGCCACCGCCACCGTGAAGGCGATGGCCATCAGTGCCCCAGCCGATAGCGCCGAGTCCGGGTCCATCTCGGCGCCCCTAGAACTGCGCGCCGACGATCGTCGGTCCGCCAGCCCTTGGGTAGCTAAGCCTGTCACGTACCGATACGACACCCTCGAGGTGCCGTATCTCCTCAATCATGTCATGCCCGACGACGGCGGTCTCCGGGATGCCCTCCACGGTCACGATCCCGTCCTTCACCGCGACGGTGAACCGCGCCGGGTCGGTCAGCAAGGTATCCAGCATGATCCGCTCGGTGATCTCGTGGCCGATGTCGGCGTCTGGGCGGGAGTACACGCTCAGCACGTCGGACCGGGCGACGATGCCGACTAGGCGGCCCGCCTCGTCGATGACCGGCAGGCGCTTGACCTTGCGCGCGTGCATCAGCCGGGCGGCGTGCGTGACCGGCTCCAGCGGGCCGATCGTCACCGGCGGCCTGGTCATCAGGTCGGCGGCCGTCACCCCGGTCGCCTTGGCCTGCTCCCGATGCCGCAGGACGCTGGCCATCAGGCCCGGCGCGGCGAGGTCCAGCGCCTCCTTGGCCAGCAGGTCGGCCTCGGAGACCACCCCGACGACCCGGTCATCGTCGTCGAGCACGGGAAACGCGCTCACCCGGTGCTCCCGCAGGCTGATGGCCATGTCCTTGAAGGACGCGTTCTTGCGGACGGCGACCACGTGGGTGGTCATCACGTCCTTGACAGTGGCGCTCATGGCGATTCCCTTCGTCAGCCTCCGCTAGCGCCGCGCGTCGCGTGCGGCACCGCTTCGATGACTCCAGTTCACGCCGTCGCGATCTCGCCCCCCAGCGGCGAAAGGCCCCCCGTGCCGGGACTAAAGGCCCACGCCCGTCGGCATCCAGTTGAAGAACCTGAGGGCGATGATCAAGCCGCCCAGCCCCCACGCCCCCACGACGAGCAAGTCCGTCCAGCTGAACGGGGTGCCGAGGAACCCGGCCTGCATGCCGAGCGCGAAGTGCCGGATCGGGAACACGCGGGCCACCCATAGGATCCACGTCGGCGTGGTGTCGCCGAACGCGATGAAGATCCCGGACAGGAACTCCAGCGGCAAGATGATCGCGTTGACGATCGCCGCCGAGGCGTCCGCGTTCGGGATGACCGACGTGGCCGCCAGCCCGAGCGCGCAGAACGCGGCCGACCCGATAAGCACCATGAGGATGAAGCGCAGCAGCGTTACCCCGGACGGAATCGTGGCATGGTAGAGCCCGTGCCCGAACGCCGCGGTGATCACCACCAGCAGCACCGCGACGAGCATGGCGTGCAGGATCCGCGCGCCGAGAAACGACGCGGCGGGCAGTGGGGTGCCATCCGTCCGCTTGAGGATCCCCTCCTGCCGCTGGAAGCTGACCGCAATCGCGAGGTTGTTGAAGCACGCCGTGATCACGGAGAAGGTCGCCATGGACGCCACGTAGTACGTGGACGTGTCGACGGCCCGGGCGCCGATCCTGACCGAGAAGTGTCCAAGCAGGGCGGTGAAGATCACCAGGAACATCAGCGGGAACGCGAACGTGAAGAACGCCGAGGCCGGGTTCCGCCAGAATGCCTTGTTGACGTAGCGCAGCTGCACCGCCGTCAGCCTCACGGTGTTCATGCGGTGCTCCCCGCCCGCTCTCCGGTCAGCCGCAGGTACACGTCCTCCAGCGTCGGCCGCATGACCTCCAGGCCGTCCAGGGTGACGCCGGATTCCAGTGCCCATCCCGTCAGCTGGTTCAGATCCCGGACCAGGTCGGCCGAACGGACCTCGCGGTACCCGTCTGCGCCCGCCGTGCCCGCCAGCCTTTCCGGTGGCGCGGTGCCCTCCGGCACGCGGTACCGGATCCGCGCCTCGGCGTGATCGCGATGGCCGAGCGTGGACGGCGCCCCTGAAGCCACGATCCGGCCCTCGGCGATGACCGCGACCCGGTCCGCCAGGTACTGTGCCTCGTCCATGTAGTGCGTCGTGAGCAGCACCGTCTTGCCAAGCGAGGCCAGGCTCTTGACCACCTCCCACGCCTCCCGGCGGGCGGACGGGTCAAAGCCGGTGGTCGGCTCGTCCAGGAACAGCAGGTCGGGATCCCCGGCCAGCGCGACCGCCATGTCCAGGCGGCGGAGCTGGCCGCCGGACAGCGTGGTGACCCGCGCCTCGCGCTTGCCGGTCAGCCCGACGAGGTCAATGACCTCCTCGGCGGAGCGCGGCCGGGGATAGTAGCTGGCGAACATCCGGACGGTTTCGGCCACGGTGAGGTAGCGGTCCACGCCGGTCTTCTGCAAGACGATCCCGATCTTGCTCTTGAGCTGGCGGCGCTGCCGGCCCGGGTCCAGCCCGAGGACGGTAACCTCGCCGCCGTCCCGGCGGCGGTACCCCTCCAGGATCTCGACCGTCGTCGTCTTCCCGGCCCCGTTCGGGCCGAGGAGGGCGAAGATCTCCCCGTGGCTGATGTCCAGGTCAACGCCCCCCACCGCCTGGACCTGCCCGTAGGACTTAACCAGCCCGCGCACCTGCACCGCGGGCGATTCCCCATCCTTGTCACCAAGCACCGCGCACGCCGCTCCCGCCGCGTAAAGGGCCACGTAAAAGGGGCCGGCCGGACACCGGGCGGGTGTCCGGCCGCGGGCGGGGCCGGTGCGCCCCGCCGGCGGCCCCCGGCCGGGGCCGGCGGCGG
>JAICUO010000476.1 GCA_025935815.1 Streptosporangiaceae bacterium | reverse complement strand
GTCTCCTCAAGGTGCTCCGCCCCTGATAGACTGACCTCCACAGAGGATACGCAGCACGTTTCTTGACTCGTCAAGGAACAGCACCCCGCGATGGGCCAGCGAGGCCGCCCCGGGCTTGATGGCTGAGCTGCTCCCGCCGCCGACGATCGCGGGCATGCTGGCCGTGTGATGCGGCGCGCAAAACGGCGGCTCGCTGAGCAGCTCGGCCCCCGCCGGGAGCTTGCCCGCCACCGAGTGGATGGAGGTGACCTCCAGGGCGGCCTGGCGCGTCAGCCGCGGCAAGATGGACGGCAGCCGCTCGGCGAGCATGGTCTTGCCCGCGCCGGGCGGCCCGAGCAGGGAGAGGTTGTGGCCGCCCGCCGCGCAGACCTCAACGGCCCTGCGCGCCTCGTACTGGCCCAGCACCTCCGACATGTCGCGGCCGGGCCGCTCGCCCTCCCGCGCGAGAGCGGCGCCGTCCGCGACAGGAGCCAAGGCCGCGGGCCGCGGGCCGCCGCGCAACCACATCACCACCTCCAGCAGCCAGGTCGCCGCCACCACGGTGAGGCCGGGCACCAGCGCGGCCTCCGCGCGGTTGGGGCCGGCGACCACCACGGTGTCGATGCCCGCCCCGGCGGCGGCGACGACCGCCGGGAGCACTCCCGGCACCGGGCGCAGCCGCCCGTCTAGCCCGAGCTCGGCGACGAACACCGCCCGGCGCGGGACGTGCATGGGCGTGGCCGCGTCCGCTGACGCCGCGAGGATGGCCACCGCGATGCTCAGGTCGAAGCCGCTTCCGCGCTTGGGCAGGCTGGCCGGCGACAGGCCAATGGTGATCTTGTTGTCCGGCCATTTCAGGTCGCTGTTGAGGATCGCGGCGCGGATGCGGTCGCGCGCTTCCCGCAGGGCCGTATCAGGCAGCCCGACCATGATCACCGCCGGCAGGCCGTTGGAGACGTGCGCCTCGACCTCGACCATGTGGCCCACGACCCCGACCAGCGCGATCGCGTAGGCCCGGGCGAGCCCCATCAGTCCACCCCCCGGATGTGCTCGATGGTGAACCCCCCGCTGCCCTCGCGCACCAGGCCCACCACGTCGATCCGGATCGCGTCGAAACGCACGCCGTGCGCGTTGATCCACGCGACCGCGAGCCTGCGCAGCCGTTTTTGCTTCGCCTTCCCGACCGCGTCCAGCGGCGACCCGTACCGGTTCCCTGACCTGCTCTTGACCTCGCAGGCCACCAGCACGTGGCGATCGACCGCCACGATGTCGAGCTCGCCCCCGTTGCACCGCCAGTTGCGGTCCAGTATCCGGAAGCCGCATCCCCGCAGGTACTCCACCGCAGCCTGCTCGCCTTCGCGGCCGAGCGCGTCCTTGGCACGCATGACCATGCGACCATCACCTCCGGAATCGACGATGCCGGGTGAGGTGATGGCCCAGAAATCTAATTTCCGGGCTGTGGACAGTAATTCAAGGAATGGCAAAGCTGTGGATAGCGAGCTTCGAATGTCGGCGCCCAAGGCGATGATGCCCGGGGGGGATCATTCGCGTTAGGAGCGGCTGCGGCGGGACAGCGGCTCCCGGCCAGCCGGCTGGGCCGGCGACGCCAGGGGCGCGATGGCGGGGATGTCCAGGGACGTCGGCGCATGCTCCACCGTCACCTCGGAATCGTAGTGCCGCAGGGCCAGCGGCTCCCCGGACAGCAAGCAGTACTCGGCCTTGCCGCCGCGGACCGACACGTGCAAGAGCCTGCCCCGGTAGCGCAGCCGGAACGACAACCCCACGATCCCCGGCGGCAGCTGCGGGCGGAATAGCAGCTGGCCGTCGTCGCAGCGCATGCCGCCGAACCCGCCGACCAGCGCCGTCCACGCCCCGGCGAGCGAGGCGATGTGCAGGCCGTCCTTGGTGTTGTGCTCGCGGTCCTGCAGGTCCATGAAGGCTGCCTCGGCGAGGTAGTCGTAGGCCAGCTGCAGGTGTCCCACCTCGGCGGCCATCACCGCCTGGGTGCAGGGCGACAGGGACGAGTCCCGTACGGTGATGCCCTCGTAATAGTCGAAGTTGCGCAGCTTCTGCTCGGGCGTGAACGCGTCGCCGCGCAACTGCATCGCGAGCACCACGTCCGCCTGCTTGACCACCTGCTTGCGGTACAGCTGGAAGTACGGGTAGTGCAGCAGCAGCGGGTAATTCTCGGCCGGCGTCGCCTCGAAGTCCCACCGCGCGTAGGAGGTGAACCCGTCGTGCTGCGGGTGCACGCCCAGCCGGGGGTCGAACGGGATATGCATGTCGGCGGCGGCATCCCGCCAGGACGCCGTCTCCTCGGTGGTGACGCCCAGCGCCCGTGCCTCATCGGACAGCTTCGCCGCGATCGAGGCCGCGGCGGCCATGTTGGCCTGCGCCATCAGGTTCGTGTAGAGGTTGTTGTCCTTGACCGAGCTGTACTCATCCGGCCCGGTCACGCCCTCGATGCGGAACGCGCCGGAGGCGTCGTGCTGCCCCAGCGAGCGCCACAGCCGGGCGGTCTCGACCAGCAAGGGCAGCCCGACCTCGCGCTCGAACGCCTCATCCTGGGTCGCGTCGAGGTACTTGACCACCGCCATGGCGATGTCGGCGTTGATGTGGAAGGCGGCGGTGCCAGCCGGCCAGTACCCGGAGCACTCCTGGCCGCGGATCGTCCGCCACGGGAAGGCGGCCCCCTCCAGGCCCAGCTCACGGGCGTGCCCCCTCGCCTCTTCGAGGATCAGGTACCGCCAGCGCAGGGCGTCGGCGGCGGCGGCGGGCATCGTGTACGTCAGGACCGGCAAGACGAATGTCTCGGTGTCCCAGAACGTGTGCCCGTCATACCCGGTCCCGGTCAGCCCCTTCGCCGGGATCGGGCGGTTCTCCGCCCGCGCCCCCGACTGCAGGATGTGGAATAGCCCGAACCGGACGGCCTGCTGGATCTCCACGTCCCCGTCGACCTCGACGTCGGCCCCCTCCCAGAAGTCGTTCAGGAACGACCGCTGCTCGGCCAGCAGGCCCTCCCAGCCGGTGAGCCTCGCCGCCGCCAGGGCGCCGGTGACCTGGTCGACGAGCGCGGGCCGGGAGCGCTGCGAGGACCACCCGTAGCCCAGGTACTTGACCAGGCACAGCTCCTCGCCGGAGGGCACCTCCGCCGCGACCAGCATCCGGCCCAGGTCGGGGGCCGACTCCCCGTTCACCACCATGCGCGCGGGCCCGGTGATCTCGTGGGTCATCCCGGCCGCCATCCGCAGCTTGCTGGCGCGCGTCCCGTGCACGAGGATCGCGCGCGGGTGCTCCCCGTTGACGGCCAGGTGGTCCTCGCTGACCAGCGGGGCGGCCAGCATGGCGGCCGCGCGGGGGTCGCCCGAGGGCACCGGGATGTCCTCGTTCGCGACGATCTCCGACATCACCACCAGGCGCAGCGACTCGTCGACCGGCGTCACCGCGTAGCGGATCGCCGCCACCGCGCGCTGGGTCAGCGAGACCAGCCGGACGGAGGTGATGCGTACCCGGTTCCCGGCGGGCGACGTCCAGTCCACGTTCCGCGTCAGCGTGCCGGCCCGCAGGTCCAGCGTCCGGACGTGGGAGTGCACGGTGCCGTAGCGGATGTCGAACGGCTCGTCGTTGACCAGCAGCCGGATGACCTTGCCGTTGGTTACGTTGATTACCGTCTGGCCTACCTGCGGGAACCCGTATCCGGCCTCGGCGTAGGGCAGCGGCCGTTCCTCATACAGGGAGTTGAGGTAGGTGCCCGGCAGCCCGAACGGCTCGCCCTCGTCAAGGTTGCCGCGCAGCCCGATGTGGCCGTTGGACAGCGCGAAGACCGATTCGCTCTGGGCCAGGACGTCCAGGTTGAGGTGGTCCTCGGTCAGGACCCAGGGCTCCACGCCGTAGTGAGCAGTCGTAATCATCCTGACCCCCTTCATCGCGGGCCGCCGCCGCACCGCCGGGCGGAGCCGGAAAGCTTATCCCTATAGCAAGTCGGCCAGATCCTGTACGACGACGTCGGCGCCGTGCGCCCGCAACTGCGCCGCGTGCCCGACCCGGTCCACGCCGATAACGAAGCCGAAGCGGCCGGCCCGCCCGGCCGCCACCCCGGCGAGGGCGTCCTCGAAGACAGCGGCGGCGGTCGCGGCCACGCCGAGCATCGACGCGGCGGCCAGGAACGTGTCCGGCGCGGGCTTGCCGTGCAGCCCTCGCTCGTCGGCGACGCGCGCGTCCACCCGCACATCGAACAACCCGGAGATCCCGCCGGCCGCGAGCACCTGCTCGGTGTTGGCGCTGGAGGAGACGATCGCGGTGCGCAGCCCGGCCGCCCGCACGGCGGTGAGGTAGCGCAGCGACCCGTCGTAGACCTCTACACCGTCACGCGCCAAGACCTTCAGCACCAGGTCGTTCTTGCGGTTGGACAGCCCCCAGATCGTCCACGTGCCCGGCGTGTCGCCGGGCACTCCCTCGGGCAGCTCGATCGACCTTGACTTCAGGAACCCCCGCGTGCCTTCCAGCCGGGGCTTTCCGTCGACGTACTCGCCGTAGTCAGTGACCGGGTCGAAGGGGACGAACTGTCCGCCGGCCTTGGCGGTGTACTGGCGCAGGAAGTCGTCGAACATCTCCTTCCACGCCGCGTCGTGCACGGTCGCGGTGCGCGTGATGACCCCGTCCATGTCGAACAGGCACGCGCTGACTCCATCGGGCAGGCCTAGCATGCGCGGGGCGCTTGCTCTTGGATCAGTGCCGCGCCGCCCGCGCGGCTACTGCGGGAACCCGGGCTTGTCCTCCGGCAGTTCGAGGTCACTCTTGGCCAGCTCCTCGATGTTGACGTCCTTGAAGGTGACAACCCGCACGTTCTTGACGAAGCGCGCAGGACGATACATATCCCATACCCAAGCGTCGTGCATCACGACTTCGAAGAAAACTTCGCCATTATCGGTGCTGCGAACGTTCATCTCGACGTCGTTCGTGAGGTAGAAGCGGCGCTCGGTCTCCACGACGTGGGTGAACAGGCCGACCACGTCCCGGTACTCACGGTAGAGCTGAAGCTCCATTTCCGCTTCGTACTTCTCCAGGTCTTCGGCGCTCATGCTCTGCCTCCCACTCGCTCCGGGGCGCTCTCACGGGCGGCGCGGGGGTTCCAGGGGGTGCCCCCCTCGGCAAGCACAGCCCTCGCTCCGCTCCCTCGTCCCTCGGTCGCCACTCTCAGTCCAGGCACCGCCGCGCCCCTGCGCTCGCTCATGCCCCTTACTCTCCCTCCAGCCCCGGCTCCGCGAGCCCAGGCTCAAGCAGTCCGGCCGCCGCCAGCTCGCCCGGGGGCACGCAGCGAAACGATCGCCGGTGCTCCGGGCATGGTCCTGCCTCGCCGAGCGCCCGCAGGTGCTCGCCCGTTACATACCCCTTATGGCGGCCGAAGCCATATACGGGATAACGCTCATCGAGCTCGCGCATCATCCGGTCCCGCGTCACCTTGGCGATCACCGACGCCGCCGCGACCGACGCGGCCACCTGGTCGCCCTTCCAGACGGCCAGTGTCGGCGAGCCGAGCCCGCGCACCGGGAATCCGTCGGTCAGGACGTAGCCGGCGCGCGTGCGCAGTCCCGCGTACGCGCGGCGCATCCCCTCGATGTTGCACTTATGCAGGCCAACCCGGTCGATCTCGGCGGCCGGGATCATCACCGCGTGCCAGTCCAGCGCGTGCCGCACCACCCGCTCGTAGGCTTCCTCACGGGCCGACGGGGTCAGCAGCTTGGAGTCGGCGAGCCCCGGTATCTTCCGGATTCCCGCGGAGTCAAGGATGACGGCGGCCACGACCAGCGGCCCGGCGCACGCCCCGCGCCCGGCCTCGTCAATGCCCGCGACGGGCGCCAGCCCGGCGCGGGCGAGCACGTTCTCATAGGCGGCGAGCCCGGCATCGCGCCGGGGCGTGAATCTATGCTGGACCATCTCACTTGGCAGCGTACCGCTCTGCTTGCCTGGGGGGCACAAACCAGCCCCCCAGACCCCCCGGGCTTTTTGGAGCCTCCGTCCGCAGAATCCGGCTCGCCGGGCGGGCGCCCGGAACCACGGGAGCCCGCCTCCCTGGGTGGCGAGTTAGCGCGGGTGCCGCAGGCGGGGGCGGCGGTTGCGGATCTTGCGCTGGATCCAGGTGAGGGGGACCGCGCCGGCGGCCCCTAGCGCGAGGGGGAGCGGTGACCAGGCAGGCTGTACGCGCACTGAGCTGGCGTCCAGCGCGGCGGCGGTCGATCCCGTGAGCCTGGGCTGGCTGAAGGTGGCGGGGAT
>JAICUO010000721.1 GCA_025935815.1 Streptosporangiaceae bacterium | reverse complement strand
GGAGATCACGTGACCGTGATCGCAACTGGCGAAATCGACCTCTATACCGCTCCGAAGCTGCAGACCGACCTCGCCGTGATCGTCGACGGCGTCGGCCCGGCCGCCCGGGTTGTCATCGACATGTCGGGCGTGGAGTTCTGCGACTCAACGGGCATGAACGTCCTGCTTTCTTGCCTGCGCCAGGTGCGCGGGCGGGGCGGGGAGCTCGAGCTCGCCGCGCCGCGCCCTGCGGTCAAGAAGATCCTGCAGGTGACCGGGCTGGACGCCGTGTTCACGGTCAGCGAGTAGCCGCCAGCCCGTACCATCGATCCATGACGCAGCCCGACGCCGCCCCGGGCGCGGTCGCTGTCGTGATCCCGGCGTACGACGAGGCTGACCGGATCGCCGACACGGTGGCCGCCGCGCGGACGCTCCCGCTGGTTGACCTGGTGGTCGTCGTGGACGACGGATCCCGCGATGGCACCGGCGGCGTGGCCGCGGCGGCCGGGGCCGCCGTCTTGCGGCACGCCAGGAACCGGGGCAAGGCTGCCGCGATGGAGACCGGCGCGCAGGCGGTCCGGCTGGTTGACCAGCGCGACGGGGTCGGGCGGGCGTTGCTGTTCCTGGACGCCGACCTCGGCGCGACCGCGGCCGGCGCGGCCCCCCTGGTGACCCCGGTGCTGGCGGGCGAGGCGGACATGACCATCGCCGCCTTCAGCACGCGGGTCAAGCTCGGCGGGCACGGCCTGGTTGTGCGGCTATCCTCGGCGGGCATCCGGCGCGCGGTCGGCTGGTCACCTGCCCAGCCGCTGAACGGCCAGCGCTGCCTGACCCGGGCGGCCTTCGAGGCCGCGCGCCCGCTTGCGCGCGGGTTCGGCGTGGAGACCGCGCTCACCATCGACCTCGCGCGCAAGGGGTACCGCGTTCGCGAGGTCGAGGTGGACCTCGCCCACCGGGCCACCGGGACCGACGTGCGCGCCCAGCTCCACCGGGCCCGCCAGCTCGCCGACGTGGCGCTCGCCCTCGCGACGCGGGCAATCACCGGCTGAACCGGACGCCGGCCTATCGGTAACACTCGGTAGCCGCTATAGTGCCGGTTGTGATATCTGTCGTGCTGTCAGTCGTAGCAGTGCTGATCGCGGGGGCCGGGATCCTCATCGCGGTGGGGGCACATCGCCGGTCCATGCGCTTGACCAGGTCGTGGTACGGGGCTTCACGCCAGGCGATCGAATCGCGGCTGGCGGGCGCCCGGCCCGGGGACTCGCCGGACGGCGACACCGTGCCCGGCGAGGCTGTGCCCGGCCAGGCGATGGCGCTCGACCCGCGCGCGCTGCGCGACATCGCGATCGTCCGGTATGACGCCCTGCAGGAGATGTCCGGGCAGTTGTCGTTCTCGCTGGCCCTGCTCAACGCGCAGGGCGACGGCATCGTGCTTACCTCCATCAACGGGCGCGCGGAGACCCGCACCTACGCGAAGGCCGTCGTCGCGGGCAAGGCCGCGCAGCAGCTTTCCCCCGAAGAGGAGGAAGCGGTGCGGACCGCGCGGATGGGGCGCGGGCCGGACGGCCCGGCCCGGGCCACTCCCAAGCCCAAGATCACCAACCAGACGGGCACGCGGAGCAACGCGGCGTTCACCGGCGCCGGCTGAGCTCCCCTGGCCGCCGGGGCGGCCGGGGGACAGCTCGTGAACCCGGCCCTCGGGCAAGCGGCCGCCCCTACGATAGGGCTATGCGCTATGCCTACTTGGGGCCGGAAGGAACGTTCACCGAGGCAGCGGTCGCCAAGTTGCGCGGCCCCGCCGAGCGCGGGGTTCGTTCCGCGTCGGCGTCCGGCGTGGAGGCAGTGCCGTACTCCTCTGTCGGCGCGGTGATGACAGCGGTGCGCACCGGCGAGGCCGAGCGCGGCGTGGTCCCCGTCGAGAGCTCGGTGGAGGGCATCGTCACCGCGACGGTCGACGACCTGGCCAGCGGGAACGACCTGCTCATCGCGGCCGAGACCCAGCTTGAGATCGAGTTCGCGCTGCTGGCCCGGCCCGGCCGGTCACTGGCCGACATCAAGACCGTCGGCGGTCACCCGCAGGCGCTGCCGCAGTGCCGCCGCTGGCTCACCGCCAACCTGCCCGCCCACGAGTGGGTGCCGCAGGCGTCCAACGCCGAGGCCGCGCGGCAGGTCGCCGAGGGGCACCTGGACGCCGCGCTCGCGGGCGCGTTCGCCGCGGCCAAGTACGACCTGCAGGTCGTGGTACCGGACGTGCACGACCGGATCGGAGCGGTGACCCGGTTCCTGGTCGTGGTCCCGCCCGGCGAGCTCCCGGGGCCGACCAAGGCGGACCGCACCTCGCTGGCGGCATTCTTGAAGGAAGACCACCCAGGCGCGCTGCTGGAGATCCTCACCGAGTTCGCGGTGCGCGGCGTCAACCTGACCACGATCCAGTCGCGGCCGACCGGAGAGGGCCTGGGAAACTACTTCTTCTTCATCGACTGCGAGGGTCACATCGACGACACCCGAGTCGGCGAGGCCATGGTGGGCCTGCGCCGCGTCTGCGCCGAGGTGCGCTTCTTCGGCAGTTACCCGCGCAGCGACGGCGGCCGCACGCAGGTCCGCGCGGGTACCTCCAACCAGGAGTTCGCCGAGGCGCTCGCCTGGCTCGGCCGCCTCCGCTTCGGAAGGGCCTTATCTGGTTAGAACACGACCGACGGCTCCTCGTCGGCGAGCGGGTCGGTCGTGAACAGGTCAGGCAGTCAAAGGTAGGGGCCTGAGCCGCGGTGCGGCGTCTGCTGCTCCTGCTCGGGGGCTGGCATCAGGCCGGGCGGAAGCGCTCGCCGCATCTGCTCAAGCTGTGCCCGCGCCGCCATCTGCTGGGCGAACAACGTGGTCTGGATGCCATGGAACAGGCCTTCCAGCCAGCCGACCAACTGGGCCTGGGCGACCCGAAGCTCGGAATCGCTGGGCAGCGTGTCGTCGGCGAAGGGCAGGGAAAGCCGCTCAAGCTCCTCAACCAGCTCCGGGGCGAGCCCGTCCTCAAGCTCCTTGATCGAGCTCTTGTGGATCTCCTTCAACCGGGCCCGGCTCTTTTCATCCAGCGGCGCCGCGCGGACTTCCTCCAGCAACTGCCGGATCATGCTCCCGATGCGCATCACCTTGGCGGGCTGCTCGACCATCTCGGTGACGGGGCGCTCCCCTTCGGCGACCTCGACCTCGACCTCGGCGTCGCGGCCAGCGTCTCCCGCGCTGCTAATGGCGAGGCCGTTCGGGCCGACCACGACGACCTGCGGCCTGCCCTGCTGCTCTGGGCTGTTTTCGTCGCTCATGCTGGCTAACTTACCGGGTGCGGAAAGCTACTGGGCGGTCAGCAGGATCTTGCCGGTGTGCGTGGACTCGGTCATGATCCGGTGCGCCGTGGCCGCCTCGGAGAACGGCAGCACGCAGTTGATGACGGGGCGGACCTGCCCGCTGTCGACCAGGGGCCACACGTCGGACCGGACCGCCGTGACGATCGCGGCCTTTTGCTCCGGGGGCCGTGCCCGGAGGGTCGTCGTGATCAGGGTCCCGCGCTTGACCATCAGCATTCCCAGGTTTAGCTCGGCCTTGGCCCCGCCCTGCATCCCGATGATCACGAGCCGGCCATCCGCGGCCAGCACGTCGACGTTGCGGGAAAGGTACTTGGCTCCCACGATGTCCAAGATGACATCGGCGCCGTGCCCGCCGGTCGCCTCCCGCAGGGCGGCGACGAAGTCCTCGTCGCGGTAGTTGATCAAGATGTCCGCGCCGAGCTCGCGGCACGCCTG